>NZ_JBVIWC010000003.1:274015-528842 GCF_055594965.1 Kitasatospora sp. NPDC040550
CGACCCGGGCGCGGGAGGATGCTCCCCGCGCCCGGGTCGGCCGCCCCGTATCCGCAGACGCGTACCGCCCCCGCCGCCACCTCCTGATGGAAAGAAGCAGTGCCCATGGCCCGCGACCTCACCCCCGGCTCCGGCATCCGCACCGGTCGGTTGAGGGTGTACCTCGGCTCCGCCCCGGGGGTCGGCAAGACGTACCGGATGCTGGACGAGGCCCGGCGCAGACAGGAGCGCGGGGCCGACGTCGTGATCGGGTACATCGAGTGCCACGGCCGCCGCCACACCGAGGCCATGATCGACGGCCTGGAGGTCCTGCCGCGCGCCCACCGCTCCTACCGCGACGCCGAGTTCGAGGAGATGGACCTGGACGGGGTGCTCGCCCGCCGTCCGTCCGTCGTCCTGGTCGACGAACTGGCCCACACCAACATCCCCGGCGGCCGCCACGCCAAGCGCTGGCAGGACGTCGAGGAACTGCTCGCCGCCGGGATCGACGTCATCACCACCGTCAACATCCAGCACCTGGAATCGCTGAACGACGTCGTCCAGAAGATCACCGGGATCCCGCAGCGCGAGACCGTCCCGGACGAGGTGGTCCGCCGGGCCGACCAGCTCGAACTCGTCGACATGGCGCCCCAGGCGCTGCGCCGGCGGATGGCCCATGGCAACGTCTACAAGGCGGAGAAGGTGGACGCCGCGCTCTCCAACTACTTCCGGGTCGGCAATCTCACCGCCCTGCGCGAGCTCGCCCTGCTCTGGGTGGCCGGGCGGGTCGACGAGGGGCTGCGCGACTACCGGGCCAGCCACAACATCGACCGGGTCTGGGAGACCCGCGAGCGGGTGGTGGTCGCCCTCACCGGCGGCCCGGAGGGCGAGACCCTGGTCAGACGGGCCGCCCGGATCGCCGTCGCCGCGGGCGGCGAACTGCTGGCCGTGCACGTGTCCCGCAGCGACGGCCTGGCCGGCGCCTCCTCCGGCGCGCTCGCCCAGCAGCGGCAACTGGTCGAGAGCCTCGGCGGCAGCTACCACGTGGTGGTCGGCGACGACGTCCCCACCGCGCTGCTGGCCTTCGCCCGCGCCCACGACGCCACCCAGCTGGTGCTCGGCACCAGCCGCCGCGGCCGGGTCAACCGGTTCCTCACCGGCCCGGGCACCGGGCAGACGACCGTGGACGCCTCCGAGGACATCGACGTCCACATGGTCACCCACGAGTTCACCGGCCGCGGCCGGCTGCCCTCGCTGGGCCGGCGCCACTCCCGGCGCCGCACCGTCGTCGGCTACCTGGCCGGCCTGGTGATCCCCTGGCTGCTCACCGCCGTGCTCTCCCAGGCGCACGACACCATCAACCTCACCACCGACGCGCTGATCTTCCAGCTCGGCGTGGTCGTCGTCGCCCTGCTCGGCGGCGCGATGTCCGCCCTGCTGGCCGCGTTCATCGCCTCGGTGCTGCTCAACTACTACTTCATCCCGCCGGTCCACAGCCTGACCATCGGCGAGACCAACAACATCGTCGCCCTGGTGGTCTTCGCCGCCATCGCGCTCGCCGTCTCCACCGTGGTCGACCACGCCGGCCGGCTCACCACCCGGGCCGCCCGGGCCACCGCCGAGGCCGAGACCCTCTCCACCCTGGCCGGCAGCGTGCTGCGCGGCGCCGACGCGCTGCCCGCCCTGCTGGAGAAGTCCCGGACGGCCTTCGGCATGCAGACCGTCGTGCTGCTCTCCCGCTCAGACGGCGAGGTGCTCGCCCACAGCGAGGCCGAGCACCCGGACGAGGACGCGGCGCAGCACGAGACCACCGAGCTCCCGGTGGGCGTCGACGCCGTCCTGGTCCTCACCGGCCGCCGGCTGCCGGCCGCCGACCAGCGGGTGCTCACCGCCTTCGCCGCCCACGTCGGCGCCGCGCTGGAGCGCGACCGGCTGGCCGTGGTCGCCGCCGAGGTCGAACCGATCAAGGCCGCCGACCGGATGCGCACCGCACTGCTCGCCGCCGTCAGCCACGACCTGCGCACCCCGCTGGCCGCCGCCCGCGCCTCGGTCGGCTCGCTGCTCAGTCCGGACGTCGAGTTCTCGCCCGAGGACCAGACCGAACTCCTCGAAACCGCCGACGAATCGCTGGTCAAGCTCACCCGGCTGGTCGACAACCTGCTCGACATGAGCCGCCTCCAGGCCGGCGCGCTCACCCTGCACCTCACCGAGACCCACCTGGACGAGATCCTGCCCCGGGCGCTCGACAGCCTCCCCGACCCGTACGCGCCGGTCCAGCCGCTCGACCTGGACACCGCCCCGCCGGTGCTCGCCGACCCCCCGCTGCTGGAGCGGGTGCTCGCCAACGTGATCACCAACGCGCTGCGCTACAACGCCCCCGGCGCGCCCGTCCTGGTCACCGCCAGCCACCACGCCGACCAGGTCGAGATCCGGGTGATCGACCGCGGCCCCGGCATCGCCCCCGAGGACCGCGACCGGGTCTTCCTGCCCTTCCAGCGCCTCGGCGACACCGACAACACCACCGGGGTCGGCCTGGGCCTGGCCCTCTCCCGCGGCCTCGCCGAGGCCATGGGCGGCAGCCTGGAGGTGGAGGACACCCCCGGCGGCGGCACCACCATGCTGCTCACCCTGCCGGCCGCCGAGCCCGCCGAGCCCGCCGAGCCCGCCGCGACCGAGCCCGCCGCCACCGAGCACCGTGTCACCGGGGAGGAGCCACCGCACCATGAGTGAGCACACCATCGAGAACTGCGAGATCCTCGTCGTCGACGACGAACCGGCCCTGCTGCGCACCCTGCGGATCAACCTCAGCGCCCGGCAGTACGCCGTCCGCACCGCCGCCAGCGGCAGCGAGGCGCTCGACCGGGCCGCGCACTCCGCCCCGGACGCCGTCCTGCTCGACCTCGGACTGCCGGACCTCGACGGCATGGACGTGCTGCGCGGACTGCGCACCCACAGCGCGGCGCCGATCATCGTGCTCTCCGGCCGCTCCGACGCCGCCGACAAGATCGGCGCCCTGGACGCGGGCGCCGACGACTACCTCACCAAGCCGTTCCTGATGGACGAACTGCTGGCCCGGTTGAGGGCGGTGCTGCGCCGGCCGCTGGGCCCGGTACCGCCGGGCCGGCCCGTGATCGGTGACCACACCGTCGACCTCGCGGCCACCACGGTGGTCGGGCCGGGCGGCCCGGTGCGGCTGACCCCGACCGAGTGGCGGATCCTCAGCCTGCTGCTCGCCAACCCCGGCCGGCTGGTGCCCGGGCGGCAGATCCTGCGCGAGGTGTGGGGGCCGGCCCAGGAGGCGCGCGGCAACTACCTGCGGGTCTACCTGGCCGGGCTGCGGCGGAAGTTGGAGCGCGACCCGGCCCGGCCGCGGCACCTGATCACCGAGCCGGGGATCGGCTACCGGTACGTGCCGTAGGTGTCCGTGCTCCGGACGCTGGTCCGTGCGGTGGGCCCGGTCCCGGCCGGGGCGGCGTCAACGAGCCGTCAAGAGCCGCCCGGTGGGCGACAGGGGAGCGTCAAGGCCGGTCGGGGGCGGTGTTCCGTGGTCGTAGTGTCGGTGCCGGAACGAGCGGTTCCTGCTCCTTGTGGGGGAAGTCGGGACCGCTCCAGCCGCCGGCCAAGGGCGGCCAGTAGTGGGGGAGGGGCGCGCGACTCAGGTCGCGCGCCCCTTGGCGTTCCCGGCCCCGCGCGCTCAGCAGTCTGTGCCGCCGGACTGCCGGGGCAGTGCCAGCGCCACGGTGTCCGCGAACTCCCGGACGGCGCTGGTCCGGCTGACCACCCGGCCGCTGTGCACCACCAGCCGGCTGTGTCCGCCCGCGAGCGCCCCGGCCAGGGAGTCCCCGCGCACCGCCAGCAGCTCCGCCGGGAACCCGGCGTCCACCCGTACCGGCGGCAGCCCGAGCGCCGCCCGGGCCTGGTTCGCCACCGCGTCGTAGGCCGCGTCCGGGTCCAGCTCCCCGCTCGCCGCGAGCAGGTAGGCCGCCTCCAGCGGATCGGCCCGGCCGACCGGGTTGGACGGGTCCCGCAGTGCTCCGCTGCCCGCCGCCAACGGCACCCGGGCCGCGGCCAACTCCCGTACCAGACCCGGCCGGAGGCCGGCGGGGCGGCCCTCCAGCCCGGTGCAGCCGCCGTTCTGCGGCAGCCAGACCACCCGGACCCCGCTGGTCGCCAGCACGGTGGCCCCGCCGCGGGCCAGCGCCCCACACGGCCCGAGCGCCACCCGGGGCCGCAGCGGCGCCAGGGCGCCCGCCAGCCGGGCGAGTTGGGTCGCGTCGGCGGCGGTGGTGTGCAGGTCCACCGGGCAGTCCGCCTCCCGGGCGGCCTCCAGCAGCAGTTGGACGTACCCGGCCGGGTCCGGATCCAGCTCCGGGCAGCCGCCGGCCGCCGTGGCGCCCAGCTTGAGGGCCTCGCGCAGCTGGGCCCGCCCGTCCGCGCCGGCCCGGCCGGTGAGCAGCCGGGGCATCGCCACCGCCTGGAGCTCGGCCAGGCCGCGCAGCGCCTGGCGGGCGGTGAGCACCGCCTCCAGCTGGCGCAGCCCGTGCACGTCGCCGATCCGGACGTGGGTGCGCTGGGCGGTGGCGCCGTAGCCGAGCGAGGTGAGCGCGGCCTCGGTGATCCGGCGGGTGAGGTCGGCGGGGGTGTCCGGGGGCGGGGCGGGCAGGGCGGCGGAGAAGGCGCAGTCGTAGTGGGCGTGCGCCTCGGCGGGGGCCGGGAGCAGCAGGTAGCCCTTGAGGTCGATCCGGGCGCCGGTGGTGACGGTGGGGGCGCCGGGCAGGGCGGGCAGCGGACCGAGGCTGCCGACGGTGCCGACCGCCTGGATCCGGTCGCCGCTGACCCGCACGTCCACCACCCGTCCGTCGGCCAGCCGGGCCCCGGTGAGCAGGAGGACCGGGCCGTGCCCGAGCGGGTTGGCCGCCGGGCCGGGGCCTGAGTTCGGCCCGTCGGCGGCTGCGCTGTCCATCGCCGGCTCCTTCTCGCGCTGGCCAGTGGGCCCGTGGGGGATCGGCCGGTGCCCCGGCCAATGAGCGTCGAGCCTATGGCGCAGGGGGGCGGGGCGCCGGGAGGCGGGCAATAGTCGTATCGGCTCGGGGCGTACGGCTCGTGGGCCGATCGAACGCCCGGCCTTGGATCGCCCGCCCGTGCACCTCGCCGACCTGCGGTCTTCGCCCCGGGATACGGATTTCACCTCTGGGCGCGGAACGTGTAATCTCTTCCTCGTTCGCCCCTATAGCTCAGTCGGTAGAGCGTCTCCATGGTAAGGAGAAGGTCTGCGGTTCGATTCCGCATGGGGGCTCTGGTGAAAGGCAGTTCGGCTTCGGCCGGGTCGCTGATCACTGTGGCGGTGTAGCTCAGTTGGTAGAGCAAGCGGCTCATAATCGCTGTGTCACCGGTTCAAGTCCGGTCACCGCTACCCCGCGTAGTCGGTCGGGAGATCGCACTCCCGGTCGGCTACTCTTGTTGTGTTCTTATTCGTTGTCCAAGGAAGGCACTCCCGTGGCTGCCACCGATGTCCGCCCGAAGATCACGCTGGCCTGCGTGGAGTGCAAGGAGCGGAACTACATCACCAAGAAGAACCGGCGTAATGACCCGGACCGTCTTGAGATGAAGAAGCACTGCCCCCGCTGCAACTCGCACACCGCGCACCGCGAGACCCGCTGACCCTGCTGCAGGGCGCCGGGCCTGTGTGATTCAGGTCTTCGACTCCGGGCCGTATCCCTCAACAGGGGATGCGGCCCGGAGTCTTTTTCGTACCCGTCCGGGTATCCACCCGCGTTCCCGAGGAGCTGCCGTGGCACTCGACCCCTCTTTCATCGGGCGTAGCTACCCGCCCACCGCCCCGTACGAGGTCGGCCGGGAGAAGATCCGCGAGTTCGCGGTCGCGATCGGGGACGCCAACCCGGCGTACACCGACGCGGAGGCCGCGAAGGCACTGGGTCACCGGGACGTGATCGCCCCGCCGACCTTCCCGTTCGCGATCGCCTTCCAGGCGGCCGGCCAGGTCGTCGAGGACCCGGAGCTCGGGCTGGACTACAGCCGGGTGGTGCACGGTGACCAGAAGTTCCAGTACACCCGCCCGGTGCAGGCCGGCGACCGGCTGACGGTCGCGGTGACCATCGACAACATCAAGTCGCTGGCGGGCAACGACGTGCTCACCGTGCGCGGCGAGGTGGCGGACGAGACCGGCGAGCACGTGGTGACGGCGATCATGACGCTGGTGGCCCGGGCCGCCGGCGAGGCGGGGGAGTGAGCGCGATGGCGATCAACTACGACGAGGTCGAGGTCGGCACCCAGCTGCCGGCGCAGTCCTTCCCGGTGACCCGCGCCACACTGGTGCAGTACGCGGGCGCCTCCGGCGACTTCAACCCGATCCACTGGAACGAGAAGTTCGCGCTGGAGGTCGGCCTGCCGGACGTCATCGCGCACGGCATGTTCACCATGGCCGCGGCGATCCGGGTGGTCACCGACTGGGTCGGCGACCCGGCGGCGGTGGTCGAGTACGGCGTCCGCTTCACCCGGCCGGTGCCGGTGCCCAACGACGGGGTCGGCGCGCTGATCGAGGTCTCCGCCAAGGTCGCCAAGAAGCTGGACGACCGCAAGGTCCAGATCGACCTGCTGGCCACCTCGGGCGGCCAGAAGGTGCTGGGGATGTCCCGGGCCGTCGTCCGGCTCGGCTGAGGCCTTCGTCACTCCGGCGCCACCGCGGCGCCGCTCCGATCGCCCCGGGCCCGTTCGACGGGTGCCGGGGCGGTCCGGTTCTCCGGGCCGTTCTCCGGTGGCTACCCCCTTGCAGAGATAGTGATTGGTCACTAACTTAGAACCCGTGGCGAAGACGAGCATGCGGATGAGTGCGGAGGAGCGGCGCGAGAGCGTCGTCCGGGCCGCGATGATCGAGTTCGCCAGGAACGGCTACCGCGGGACGTCCACCGAGACGATCGCCCGCCGGGTCGGCGTCTCGCAGCCGTACCTGTTCCGGCTGTTCCCGGGCAAGCAGGCGATCTTCACGGCCGCCGCCGAGCGCTGCATCGAGGAGACCTGGAAGGTCTTCGACGCGGCCTCGGCCGGGCTGACCGGCGAGGAGGCCGCCGCGAAGATGTCCGAGGCGTACATGGGCCTGGTCGAGGACGGCGAGCAGCTGATGATGCAGATGCAGCTGTACGTCTCGGTGTTCGCCTCCCGGATGGCCGGGGAGGACGAGATCGGCGAGACCGCCCGGCGGCTGTGGGGGGAGCTGTTCGAGCGGGTGCGGGAGCGGGTCGGCGGCGACGTGCAGGGGACCACCGAGTTCTTCGCGTACGGGATGCTGATCAACACCCTGGTGGCGCTGGGCTTCCCCCGGGAGCACCGGATCTGGGACGGCTTCGGCGAGCGCGAGGAGACCGGGTAGCGGGTCGCACGGCGGAGTCCGGGCGGCCCTTTTTCGGCCCTCGAAAGTTAGTGATCAATAACTATCCGGGGAATCCTGGGGGGAAGTCATGACGGAGCACACAGCAGGAACCGCGACCGGGGCCGAGCCGGCGAAGACGGCCGGGGCCGAGGTGGCCAAGGCGTCCGGGGCCGAGGTGGCGGCCACGGAGCGGCCGGGCCTCGGCCGCACCGGCGTCTGGACCCTGGTGATCACCGCCCTCGCGGGCTTCATGGCCGCGCTGGACAACCTGGTCGTCACCACGGCGCTGCCCGCCATCCGCGAGGAGCTCGGCGGCGGGCTGTCCGACCTGGAGTGGACGGTCAGCGCCTACACCCTCTCCTTCGCCGTCCTGCTGATGTTCGGCGCGGCGCTCGGCGACCGCTTCGGCCGCCGCCGGATGTTCGTGATCGGGCTCACCCTCTTCACCGTCGGCTCGGCCGCGGCCGCGCTCTCGCCCGGCATCGGCGAACTGATCGCCGCCCGTGCCCTCCAGGGCGTCGGGGCCGCGGTGTCGATGCCGCTCACCCTCACCCTGCTGACCGCCGCCATCCCGGCGGCCAAGCGCGGGATGGCCTTCGGCATCTGGGCCGGCGTCAACGGCCTCGCCATCGCCACCGGGCCGCTGGTCGGCGGCACCCTGACCGAGAACTTCTCCTGGCAGTGGATCTTCTGGGTGAACGTCCCGGTCGGCGTGGTCCTGGTGCCGCTGGCGGCCCTCAAGCTGCGCGAGAGCCGGGGTGCCAACCCGGCCCTGGACGCGGTCGGCACGGTGCTGGTGAGCCTCGGCCTGTTCGGCCTCGTGCTCGGCCTGATCCGCGGCAACCCGGACGGCTGGACCAGCCCGCTGGTGCTGGGCGCGCTGGCCGGCGGCGTACTGCTGCTGATCGCCTTCGTCCGGTACGAGCAGCGCGGCGCGAAGCACCCGATGCTCCCGATGCGGCTGTTCCGCAACCGGACCTTCACCGCCGTCAACGCCTCCGGCCTGCTGATGTCGCTCGGGATGTTCGGCTCGATCTTCCTGATCAGCCAGCACCTGCAGACCGTGGGCGGCTACACCCCGGAGGAGGCCGGCATCCGGATGCTCCCGTGGACCGGGGTGGGGCTGATCGTCGCGCCGCTCGCCGGCATCCTGGCCGACCGGCTCGGCGGGCGCCCGATCGTGGTGCTCGGGCTGGTGCTCCAGGGCGTCGGCCTGGCGCTGTACGCGGCGATCAACGCCGGACTCGGGCACTACGCGTACGGCCCGGTGGTGCCCGCCGTGGTGATGTGCGGGGTCGGCATGTCGATGTACTTCGCGCCGACCGCCGCCATGGTGATGGACAGCGTCCGGCCGCAGGAGCAGGGCATCGCCTCCGGCGCCAACAACGCGCTGCGCGAGGTCGGCGGCGCGCTCGGGGTGGCCGTGCTGGCGGCGGTCTTCTCGGAGCAGGGCGGGGACGGCTCGGCCGGGACCTTCGTCCACGCGATGGGGCCCGCGCTGTACGTCGGTGCCGCGGTGGTGCTGGCGGCCGGGGCCTGCGCGCTGCTGCTGCCGGGCCGGGCGGCGCCCGCCGGGGCGGCGGCCATCGGGGCGCCGGCCGTCGAGCAGCCCGCCGCGATCGACCGGGCGGCGGACGCCGAGGGCGTCGGGAGCGTCGAGGGTGTCGGGAGCGTCGAGGGCGGCGAGGGTGTCGGGGAGGCCGTCCCGGCCGAGGCCGCGAAGGCCTGAACGGTGGGGCGCGGGTCACGGGGGCGGCCGAGCGGCCGCCCCCGTCCCCGTACGCTGGTGGGCGTGCTGGTAGAAAACGACGCCCCCCTCGCCCCGCTCACCACGCTCCGGCTCGGCGGCCCGGCCCGTCGGCTGGTCACCGCCCACACCGACGACGAGGTGATCGACGCCGTCCGCGCGGCCGACGCGGCCGGTGAGCCGCTGCTGGTCCTCGGCGGCGGCTCCAACCTGGTGATCGGCGATGCCGGCTTCCCCGGCACGGTGCTGCGGATCGCCACCACCGGTTTCGCCCTGGAGGGCACCGTGCTGGAGCTGGCGGCCGGCGAGGTGTGGTCGGAGGCGGTCACCCGCGTGGTGCGCGAGCACGGCCTGGCCGGGCTCGAGTTCCTGGCCGGCATCCCCGGCTCGGCCGGCGCCACCCCGGTGCAGAACGTCGGCGCGTACGGCCAGGAGGTGGCCCAGACCGTCACCGAGGTGGTCGCGTACGACCGCACGGCGGGCGAGGTGGTCACCCTCTCGAACGCCGAGTGCGAGTTCTCCTACCGGCACAGCCGCTTCAAGGCCCGGCCGGACCGCTACGTGGTGCTGCGGGTGCGGTTCGCCCTGGCGGACCACGCGGGGCTCTCCACCCCGGTCAAGTACGCCGAGGTGGCCCGGCACTTCGGCGTCGAGCAGGGTGAGCGGGTGCCGCTGGGCGAGGCGTACGACGCGGTGCTGGGGCTGCGCTCCGGCAAGGGCATGGTGCTGGACCCGGCGGACCACGACACCTGGTCGGCCGGCTCCTTCTTCACCAACCCGGTGCTCACGGCGGCGCAGTACGAGTCCTTCCGGACCCGCCCGGGCGCCGAGGACGCCCCCGCCTACCCGGCCCCGGAGGGCTGCACCAAGACCTCGGCGGCCTGGCTGATCGACCGGGCGGGCTTCCGCAAGGGCTACGGCGACGGCCCGGCCACGCTCTCCACCAAGCACACCCTGGCGCTCACCAACCGCGGCGCGGCCACCGCCGAGGACCTGCTGGCCCTGGCCCGGGAGATCCGGGACGGGGTCCGCGAGGCCTTCGGGGTGGAGCTGGTGAACGAGCCCGTGATGGTGGGCGTCAAGCTCTAGGGCCGGTCTTCCAACCCCCGGCGTCGGCCCGCAGGCGGGGGTTTGAAGACGGGCGCTAGGCCAGGCTCGGGGCGGCGCTCCCGGCCGGTGCCTGGGCGCCGACCAGCCAGGCGTCGATGTCCGCCAGCAGTTCCTTGCGGACGGCCTCCGGGGCGCACGAGCCGCGCACCGACTGCCGTGCCAGCTCGGCGAGTTCGGCGTCGGTGAAGCCCAGGGTGTCGCGGGTCAGGTCGTACTGGGCGGCCAGCCGGCTGCCGAACAGCAGCGGGTCGTCGGCGCCGAGCGCCAGCGGCACCCCGGCGTCGAACAGCCGGCGCAGCGGTACCTCTTCCGGGTGCTCGTAGACGCCGAGCGAGACGTTGGAGGACGGGCAGACCTCGCAGGTGATCTGGCGGTCCGCCAGCCGGGCCATCAGCCGCGGGTCCTCGGCGGCCCGCACGCCGTGGCCGATCCGGCCGGCGCCCAGGTCGTCCAGGCAGTCCCGGACGGACTCCGGCCCGGCCAGCTCGCCGCCGTGCGGGGCGGCCAGCAGCCCGCCCTTGCGGGCGATCTCGAAGGCCCGGTCGAAGTCCCGGGCCAGGCCGCGGCGCTCGTCGTTGGAGAGGCCGAAGCCGACCACCCCGTGGTCGGCGTAGCGGACGGCGAGCCGGGCCAGCGTCCGGGCGTCCATCGGGGACTTCATCCGGTTCGCCGCGACCAGCACCCGGATGCCCACCCCGGTGGCCGCGGCGGCCTGCTCGACCGCGTCCAGGATCAGCTCCAGGGCGGGGATCAGCCCGCCCAGCCGGGGCGCGTAGGAGGTCGGGTCGACCTGGATCTCCAGCCAGCGGGAGCCGTCCCGCCGTTCGTCCTCGGCGGTCTCCAGGACCAGCCGGCGGATGTCCGACTCGTCCCGGAGCACCGAGCGGGCGGTGTCGTAGAGGCGCTGGAAGCGGAACCAGCCGCGCTCGTCGGTGGCGCGGAGCTTGGGCGGCTCGCCGGAGCTGAGCGCCTCCGGCAGGCGGACGCCGTGCTTGTCGGCCAGCTCCAGCAGGGTGGCGGGCCGCATCGAGCCGGTGAAGTGCAGGTGCAGGTGGGCCTTCGGGAGGCCCCTGACGTCTCGCGGGTTCAACAGGCGTTCCATCTGCCGATACTGCCGTATGCGACCCCCAAACGGGAACCGCCCTCTTCCCGTCCCCCGAAGGGGTGAAAGAGGGCGGTGCGCCGGGTGAATCCCGAACGTCCGGTTGACGGCGGACGTCAGTCGCGGGCCTCGCCGAGCAGCTTCTGGATCCGGCTGATGCCCTCGACCAGGTCCTCGTCGCCGAGCGCGTAGGAGAACCGCAGGTAGCCGGGGGTGCCGAAGGCCTCGCCGGGGACGGCGGCGACCTCGACCTCGTCCAGGATCAGGCTCGCCAGCTCGGCGGAGGTCTGCGGGCGCTGACCGCGGATCTCCTTGCCCAGCAGGCCCTTGACCGACGGGTAGGCGTAGAAGGCGCCCTCGGGCTCGGGGCAGATGACGCCGTCGATCTCGTTGAGCATCCGCACGATGGTCCTGCGCCGGCGGTCGAAGGCGGTGCGCATCTCGTGCACGGCGGAGAGGTCACCGGCCACGGCGGCGATCGCGGCGCGCTGGGCGACGTTGGAGACGTTGGAGGTGGCGTGCGACTGCAGGTTGGTCGCGGCCTTGATCACGTCCTTGGGGCCGATCACCCAGCCCACCCGCCAGCCGGTCATCGCGTAGGTCTTGGCCACCCCGTTGACCACGACGCACTTGTCGGCCAGCTCGGGCAGCAGGGCCGGCAGCGAGGTGAAGGTCGCGTCGCCGTAGACCAGGTGCTCGTAGATCTCGTCGGTGAGCACCCACAGGCCGTGCTCCAGCGCCCAGCGGCCGATCGCCTCGGCCTCGTCGCGGGTGTACACCGCGCCGGTCGGGTTGGACGGCGAGACGAACAGCAGCACCTTGGTGTTCTCGGTGCGGGCGGCTTCCAGCTGCTCGACCGAGACCTTGTAGCCGGTGGTCTCGTCGGCGACGACCTCCACCGGGACACCGCCGGCCAGCTGGATCGACTCCGGGTAGGTGGTCCAGTACGGGGCCGGGACGATGACCTCGTCGCCCGGGTCCAGGATCGCGGCGAAGGCCTCGTAGATGGCCTGCTTGCCGCCGTTGGTGACCAGCACCTGGGAGGCGTCCACCTGGTAGCCGGAGTCGCGCAGCGTCTTGGCGGCGATCGCGGCCTTGAGCTCGGGCAGCCCACCCGCCGGGGTGTAGCGGTGGTTCTTCGGGTCGCGGCAGGCCTCGACGGCCGCCTCGACGATGTAGTCCGGGGTCGGGAAGTCGGGCTCACCGGCACCGAAGCCGATCACCGGGCGGCCGGCGGCCTTGAGGGCCTTGGCCTTGGCGTCCACGGCGAGGGTCGCGGACTCGGCGATCGCACCGATCCGGGCGGAGACCCGGCGGTCGGCGGGGCGGAGGGACTGGTCGGGCTGCGGGGTGGAAGCGCTCATGCCTGCATCGTCGCAGAACCGGGACGGACCGGGCGTGGCGGTTCCAGTATCCGTACGGCTCCGTCCGCATCGCGGCCCCGGCGATCCGCCGGTGTCCGCCCCGCCGGGCCGGACATCCGCCGGGCGGACGGTGGTCCCGGAAGAAGAGGTTCGACCAAACACCCCTCGACCACGTACACTCGCTGCTCGACGGCCCACCGAAAAAGACCGGAGCTTTCACCGCCTGTACAGACAGCGGGGGGAGATGCGGTAGGTTGGTCGCCACCAGGGCCGCGAGGTTCCGTAGGGCAATAGCTCAATTGGTAGAGCACCGGTCTCCAAAACCGGCGGTTGGGGGTTCGAGTCCCTCTTGCCCTGCTGCTTGATCCGTATTCAGCCCGTTCGCTCCACAGAGCGAGCGGGCTTGATGCGGAGAGGGCACCGATCAGCACCGCTTAAGCCGACCGCTCGTGCCTGAAACGGGTACGCAGGTGATGTTCGGCCGGACCCGGATTCAGGTGAGGACGAGTGACGGAGACCACGGGCTCCACCGCAACGCCTGAGAGCGGCAACCCCGAGGGGGCCGACGGCGCTGCCGAGACCGCTGCTGTCGAGGGCGACAAGACCTCCGGCAAGCAGAAGAAGTCCGGCAAGCGGGCCAAGAAGGGCCTCTTCGCGCGGATGGGCCTGTTCTACCGCCAGATCATCGCGGAGCTCCGCAAGGTCGTCTGGCCCACCCGGAGCGAGCTCACCAACTACACCGCGGTCGTGGTGACCTTCGTCGTGGTCGTGATGGGCTTCGTCTACGGCCTCGACTACGGCTTCGCCAAGCTGAGCCTCTTGGTCTTCGGCTGATCGAACCCCACCTCCGAACCACCTCCCGACCCGGGCCGAATCATCGGTCCGGGTCGAGCTGTCGGCGGCGGACGTACGCGCGCGTACCGTGGACTCGGTACTGTTGAAGTCTCCGAGACCTCTCCTGGCGCCCGCGCGAGCGGCTGCGCGCCGGTCCGGTTCCGGAGCGCGCCACCTTCACCATCTCCAGGAAAGAAGCAGCCACCGTGTCTGAGTCCCCCCTGTACGACGCCGACGAGACCGTCCGCGAGGCGGATGTCGCCGCCGAGCTGGACGCGGCCGAGCTGGCTGTCGACGCAGAGTCCGCCGAGCAGGTCGTCGACGCCGTGGACAGCGACGAGGACGAGGTCGAGGCGCACGACGAGGCCGAGGCCGGCGAGCCCGCCGAGGAGGCCGCGCTGCACGTGGAGGTCGACGAGGAGCTCGCCGCCGAGGAGTCGGCCGAGGACGAGGGCGCCGAGGCTGAGGCCGTCGAGGACGCCGAGGACGAGGACGCCGAGGTCGAGGACGAGGCCGAGGTCGACCCGGTCGCCAAGTTCCGCGAGGACCTGCGCTTCATGCCGGGCGAGTGGTACGTGATCCACACCTACGCGGGCTACGAGAACCGGGTGAAGCAGAACCTGGAGCAGCGCGCCGTCTCGCTGAACGTCGAGGAGTACATCTTCCAGGCCGAGGTGCCGCAGGAGGAGGTCGTCCAGATCAAGAACGGCGACCGCAAGACCATCCGGCAGAACAAGCTCCCCGGCTACGTCCTGGTCCGCATGGACCTCACCCCGGAGTCCTGGGGCGTCGTGCGCAACACCCCCGGTGTCACCGGCTTCGTGGGCAACGCCTACGACCCGTACCCGCTGACCCTGGACGAGGTCGTCAAGATGCTCGCCCCGGACGTCGAGCGCCAGGCGGCCAAGGAGGCCGGCAAGCCCTCCCCGGTCAAGCCGAGCGAGATCCAGGTCCTGGACTTCGAGGTCGGCGACTCGGTCACCGTCACCGACGGCCCGTTCGCGACCCTCCAGGCGACCATCAACGAGATCAACCCCGACTCGAAGAAGGTCAAGGGCCTGGTCGAGATCTTCGGCCGGGAGACCCCGGTCGAGCTCTCCTTCGACCAGATCCAGAAGAACTAGTCACACGGTCTTCGGATCCGGGGCGGGGGCCGACAGCCCCCGCCCCGAATCCGTTTTGGTCCAGCGGCGCAGACGCGTTAGCCTGGCCTGATGTGTGTGCTGGCGACCGGGTGTCGCCCCGGTCCGCACGCACCAGCAATCACCTCTCGGAAGGACCCGGAGAGACATGCCTCCCAAGAAGAAGAAGGTCACGGGGCTTATCAAGCTCCAGATCAACGCCGGCGCGGCCAACCCGGCGCCGCCGGTCGGCCCCGCGCTGGGCCAGCACGGCGTCAACATCATGGAGTTCTGCAAGGCCTACAACGCTGCGACCGAGTCGCAGCGCGGCATGATCGTGCCGGTGGAGATCACGGTCTACGAGGACCGCTCCTTCACCTTCATCACGAAGACGCCGCCGGCCGCGCGCCTCATCCTGAAGGCCGCCGGTATCGACAAGGGCTCCAGCGAGCCGCACAAGACCAAGGTCGCCAAGCTCACCAGCGCCCAGGTCCGCGAGATCGCCACCACCAAGATGCCCGACCTGAACGCCAACGACCTGGACGCGGCGGAGAAGATCATCGCCGGCACCGCCCGGTCGATGGGCATCACCGTCGAGGGCTGATCAAGCCCACCGTCCCGTCAGGGGCAAACCGGCTCAGCCGTCCCTGTGGTAGGGCCTGCGCAGGCCCGTCGAATACCACAACTCCAATCACCATTCAGGAGCAGCAGTGAAGCGCAGCAAGGCTCTGAAGGCCGCGGACGCCAAGGTCGACCGCGAGCGCCTTTACGCCCCCCTCGAGGCCGTTCGCCTCGCCAAGGCGACCAGCACCACCAAGTTCGACGGCACCGTCGAGGTCGCCATGCGTCTGGGCGTCGACCCGCGCAAGGCCGACCAGATGGTCCGCAGCACCGTGATCCTCCCGCACGGCACCGGTAAGACCGCTCGGGTCCTGGTCTTCGCGACCGGCGAGCGTGCCGAGGCCGCGCGTGCTGCGGGTGCCGACATCGTCGGCTCCGACGAGCTCATCGACGAGGTCGCCAAGGGCCGCCTCGACTTCGACGCCGTCGTCGCCACCCCGGACCTCATGGGCAAGGTCGGCCGCCTGGGCCGCGTGCTCGGTCCCCGTGGTCTGATGCCGAACCCGAAGACCGGCACCGTGACCCCGGACACGGCCAAGGCCGTGAACGAGATCAAGGGCGGCAAGATCGAGTTCCGCGTCGACAAGCACTCGAACCTGCACTTCATCATCGGTAAGGCCTCCTTCACCGACGAGCAGCTGGTCGAGAACTACGCCGCCGCGCTGGACGAGGTGCTCCGCGCCAAGCCGTCCGCCGCCAAGGGCCGCTACATCAAGAAGACCGCGTTCTCGACCACCATGGGCCCCGGCATCCAGGTGGACCCGAACCGCACCCGCAACCTCCTCGTCGAGGAGGACCCGGCCGCGGTCTGAGCCCCAGTGCTCTAGAGCTGTCCGTACGACGGGCCCGTACCCCCTTCACCGGGGGTGCGGGCCCGTCGTCGTTCCCCGGGGCGGCCCGGCGGGGGCGGCGGCGGGAAACGGTTGCGGGATCGGGACACGGGCGAAGGGGAACGGTTGATCGAGTCGTCGTACGCTCTGCCGGTCAGATCATGTGGAGAACCTGTGACCGCCGGAGTGTGCCGTGCCGCCCGCCCTTCGCCCCGCCGCGCTCGCGGCGGCCCTGCTGCTCCTCGGCGCCACCACCGCCTGCAGCGTGCTGGCCGCCCCGGGCACCCGCGTCCCCGGTGAGCCGGCGCCGATCCCGCCCAAGCAGGTGGTGCTCTCGGCCGCCCAGGCCCTGGACGACGCCGGCGGCGCCCGGATCGACCTGGTGCGGGAGGGGCCGGACGGCCGGCGCAGCGCGAGCGGCAGCCTGGTCTGGGGCGACCGGGACGAGGCCGCGCTGACCGTCACCGACGAGCTGGGCACCGGCCGGCTGTCCCTCCGGGACGGCGCGCTCGACCTCACCTACCAGGGCGGCGCGGCCAAGCACGCCGAGCGCGCCACCGCGGAGTCGGTCGACCCGGCGGCCGGCAGCGGCTCCGGCGGCTACGCGGGCGGCTGGATGACCGCGCTGGTCACCAACCCGGGCAGTCGGGCGTACGCGATCGCCCAGACCGACCGGCTCGGCTCGCTCGGCGCCGAGCAGCTCGCCGGGACGACCGTCGTGCACTACCAGGGCTCCGCCCCGGTGGCCGACTACTTCGGCGCGGACCGGGAGTTGGACCCGCGGCAGCTCGCCGCGGTGGTCGGCTGGTACCGGCAGCAGGGGGTCGGCGAGATCGGGTACGACGTCTGGGTCGGGCCCGGTCCGCGGCTGATGAGGCTCCGTGAGACGGCCCGGGGTAGTGCCGGGACCACCGTGACCACAACGGACGTCACCGCTCCCGGGGCGGGGGAGACGGCCTCGGCCGCGGCCGGCTGACGGGAGGGGATATCCGGTGCGGGTCGGCCTCGGCGATCCGTTAGAGTCCGGCTGAGAAGAAGCCGATGATCGGCTCTTCCGAGGAACTCATGGGGGGTACATCCATGCGCGCTGTCCGTCTCGCGGCCACCGTCGCGACCGCCGCCGTCCTGCTGGCCGGCGCCACCGCCTGCGGCAGCAAGGGCGGCGACACCAAGACCGCCGCCGACAGCAAGGGCGCCACCGACGGCAAGGACGCCGGCGCGGCGGCCGCGGCCGGACTCGCCGCCGACCCGAAGGCCGCGCTCGCCGCCTCCGCCCTGGTGATGCAGAAGGCCGGCAACGGCAAGGTCGCCATGACCTCCCCGGACACCTCCAGCCCGGGCGGCAGCGGCAGTGCCGACTGGAAGGACCCGGGCAAGGTCTCCGTGGACGTCTCCAGCGACATGGACGGCAAGAAGCTCCGGATCCGGGCGATCGGGGCCGACACCTACATCGGCGGCGACGACACCACGGCCACCGCCCTCCAGGGGAAGCACTGGGTCAAGGTGCCCGCCACGGAGGAGATGGGCAGCGCCTTCGTGGTGATGGGTCAGATGGTCAACCCGGTCTCCCAGCTCACCATCGCGGCCGCGAGCGGCAAGCTCAGCAAGGTCGGCCAGGAGGCCGTGGACGGCGTCCAGACCACCCACCTGCGGGCCGTCGAGGACACCGCCACCCTGGTGGCCGGGATGACCTCGCTCACCGCGGAGCAGCGCCAGGCCGTCCAGAAGACGCTGGAGGAGGACGGCAAGACCCTCACCATCGACTTCTGGCTGAACGGCAAGCAGGAGCTGGTGAAGTACCAGGAGTACGGCGACACCAACGGCGAGGCCAAGGCCGTCACCGTCAAGTACTCCGACCTCGGCAAGGGCGAGAAGATCGAGGCGCCCGCCGCCGGCGACCTCGGCTCCCAGGCCGACCTGCTCAAGCTGTTCGGCTGATCCGGCCGGGCTCCCGAACCGAACACCGCAACAACCACCGGCTACCACCCCGGGCGCGTCGAGCGCCCGGGGGTTCTCGAGGGGGGAACACCATGGCTGGAACCCGGAAGGCGGCCGTCGCCGTCGTCCTCGCCGCCCTGGCACTGACCGCGACCGCCTGCAACGACAACGGCTCCGACGGCAAGGCCGCCGCCCCGGCCGCCCCGACCACGTCCGCCGCGACGACCGCCGCCATCCAGGCCGCCCCGCCGGTCAAGGTGAGCCCGGCGGTCTTCCTGGAGCAGGTCACCAAGAAGACCGGCGCGGCCAAGTCGGCCAAGGTCACCGAGGAGATCACGGTCGGCCAGGTCACCATGAAGGGCCAGGGGGCGCTGGGCTGGTCCGACGGCCTGGAGGCCGATCTGACCATGGACCTCACCGGCTCCCCGCTGGCCAAGGCCCTGGAGCCGATCACCGGTGGGCCGAAGGTGCACTACCTGTACACCGCCGACGCGATGTACATGGGCCTGGGCGGTCGGATGGTCGAGAGCGGCGGCCCGCGCTGGCTGCGCTACAGCAAGGAGGAGATGTCCAAGCTCTCCGGCGGCTCGACCGACCAGCTCCAGAGCGCGGACCCGGTCCAGGGCGTCCGGACGCTGATCGCCACCGGCAAGGTCACCGAGGTCGGCCAGGAGACGGTGAACGGCAAGGCCGCCACCCACTACTCCGGCGAGTTCGCCGTCGCCGACCTGATCAAGGCGACCGGCAAGGGCGTGACCCAGGAGCAGGCCGACCGGCTCAAGCAGAACCTGGACAAGGCCGGTGTCAGCAGCGAGCAGGTCGACGTCTGGGTCGACGCCGACCAGCTGGTGGTCAAGCGCACCGAGCAGGCCGACACCAAGAACGGAGCGGTGAACATCGCCGTGACCTACTCGGACTACGGCACGCCGGTCATCGCCTCCACCCCGGTGGACTTCATCACCCTCGCCGACCTGGCGAAGGCCGGCGACACCCCCGCCGGCAGCTGACGCCGGCCGCCGGTTCCGGCCCCCGGCCCGGCCGATCAGGTGGACGCGGCCGGGGCCGCCACCGGTCGGACCCGGTCCGGGTGGCAAGGTGGGCCCGGTGAGAGAGGAACGGACGATGGCGCGACGGCAGCGACTGGCGGCGGTGGCCGTCGTCGCCGTGCTCGCGAGCGGCCTGACCGGCTGCGGCGGCGGGGACGCGCCCGCCACGCCCTCGGCCGGCGCCAGCGCGAGCACCGCCTCCGCGACCGCCGCCACCCCGACCGGGCCGGCCAAGCCGACCGACCGCTCCCCGCACGGCGTGCTGCTCTCGGCCCAGTTGGCCATGCAGACCGCCCGCCGGGCCAAGGTCAGCTACCGGCTGGGTGCGGACGCCGGCTCCGGCTCGCTGTTCTGGGCGCCCAAGACGGCGGCCCAGCTCAAGCGCTCCACCCCGGGCGACGCCGAGCAGCTGATCGTGGTGGACACCGTCGGCTACCAGGGCGGCGACGCCGCCACCGCGGCCAGGAACGGCGGCAAGCACTGGGAGCGCTTCGCCGTCCCGCCCGACCCGGACGGGCACAAGGCGGTCCCGTACACGGGGCTGCTGGACCTGCTGAACCCGGTCGAGGCGCTGGCCGCGGCCACCGCCGACGGGGTGGAACCGGCCTTCGTCGGCGAGGAGAAGTTCGAGGACTCCACCGTCGAGCACTACCGGGTGACCACCACCGCCGAGAAGTACGCGGCGGCCCAGACCCAGCTGCCGCAGGCCCGCCGGGACGGCCTGCGGGCGGCGCTGGCCCCCGGCGGCTCGCTGGAGCTCACCCTGGACCTCTGGCTGAACGACAAGGACCAGCTGGTCCGGCTGCAGCGCACCGGGAACGGGGACAGCGGCCGGGCGGACGACTCGGTGATCTACTCCGACCCGGCCGGCCCGCTGCTCTCGGCCCAGGCCCCGGCCGAGTCGGACACCGTGGACACCGGCGTCCGGACGGTCTCCCCGCTGGCCCGCTGAGCCCGTCCCGGTTCACCCGTCCGAGGGCGATTTGCGTCGTCCGGACGAGTCCGGTTACTGTTGCCGAAGCCAAAGACCGCTGGTTGTCGCCGGGCCCCGTCAGGGAGTCGGTGGCCGAAGGATCTGCGCTTCGTCGCAGGCAGCCCGCGCAGGTGTGTCTGGAGCTTCGACTTCCGGGTCCCGCGTTCGCGCTGATGCCCGTTGAGGTCGCTACGAGCCCCGTGCGCCTGCGCACCGGGGCTCATTGCATTTCTGCAAGGGCTTTCCTTCCGTCCGGCCGGTTCGAGGTGTGAATGGTCGACTTTCGCGGTCGGCCGGACTTCGACATCACGGAAGGAGGCGTAAGCCTATGGCCAGGCCCGACAAGGCTGCCGCCGTCGCCGAGATCACGGACAAGTTCCGCGGCTCCTCCGCGGCGCTGCTGACCGAGTACCGCGGTCTCTCGGTGAAGCAGGTCAAGACCCTGCGTCGCTCGCTCGGCGACAACGCCGAGTACGCCGTGGTGAAGAACACGCTGACCAAGATCGCGGCCAACGAGGCCGGGATCTCCGAGCTCGACGACCTGTTCAACGGTCCGACGGCTGTTGCCTTCGTCACCGGTGACCCGGTGGAGTCGGCGAAGGCTCTGCGTGACTTCGCCAAGGAGAACCCCGCTCTCATCATCAAGGGCGGTGTCCTTGACGGTAAGGCGCTGTCCGCCGATGAGATCAAGAAGCTCGCGGACCTCGAGTCCCGCGAGGTGCTGCTCGCCAAGCTGGCGGGTGCCCTGAAGGCCAAGCAGTCCCAGGCTGCCGCGCTCTTCCAGGCCCTGCCGTCGAAGCTCGTCCGCACTGTGGACGCGCTGCGCGACAAGGTCGAGCAGGGCGGTGCCGGTACGCCGGCTCCCGCCGCCGAGGACGCGGCCGCCGAGTAATTCGGCAGGCTCACGCCTCGCTGCGGGCCCGTACGCCCGCCATCCCGTACATCCGGCACCACCTGCCGATTTAGTGGAAGGACGCCAATCATGGCGAAGCTGTCCCAGGACGAGCTGCTCGCGCAGTTCGAGGAGCTCACCCTCATCGAGCTCGCTGCCTTCGTGAAGGCCTTCGAGGAGAAGTTCGACGTCACCGCCGCCGCCCCGGTCGCCGTTGCCGCCGTTGGTGGCGCCGCTGGTGGCGCCGAGGCCGCTGTCGAGGAGCAGGACGAGTTCGACGTCATCCTCGACGGTGCCGGCGACAAGAAGATCCAGGTCATCAAGGAGGTGCGCACCCTGACCTCCCTCGGCCTGAAGGAGGCCAAGGACCTCGTTGACACCGCTGGTGCCAAGGTCCTGGAGAAGGTTGCCAAGGACGTTGCCGAGAAGGCCAAGGCCGCCCTCGAGGGTGCCGGCGCCAAGGTCACCGTCAAGTGACTTCTCGCCCCCTCTGAGGGGGCCTGAGGCCGGGCCGATCACCCTTGCGGGTGGTCGGCCCGGTCTTTTGCGTTCCCGGGCCCACCCGCCCTCCCCGCCGCCCGGGGCCGGACGACCACCGGTGTGGCCGATCGCGCACTCGGCGCTGTCGGCGACGAGGAGTATGGTGATCACCGTCATCGACGGTGGCCCCGACCACGGCTTCTGTAACGCCGGAGGGGTTCGGAGCGATGAACGGGTCGAGGTCCGCCCCGCCGGCGGGCCCTTGACGAACCTGGCGAGGCGCGCGATTCTCAAGGCGCGAGTCCGCCTGGTTGGTTCGCTGCTGGATGCATAACCAGCGGCTCGGGCGGGAAATGACTCCACGTGAGTTAGAGCAGTACCCGGTGGGCGCCCGCGCCCCCGGCTACCGGGAGGAGTCTCCGATTCGGTTTCCGAATCAGAGCTGGACAGCAGTGTGGCCTTTGGCTACACTGTCCCTTTGCGCTGCCTGTTAGCTGCTCCGTGACTCGTCGCCCGGAGTTTGCGTTGCCCTGATGGGGTCTGGCATCGCCTCCGCAAAGCGGCTCTGACCTGGGGTTTCGACCCCGGCGGAGGCCAGTGGCGAGGGAGGCGGGACCTAGCCCGACCAGGCCCGGCTGGTACGCGCGTAGTGAGCTCCGAGCCCTCGGAAGGACCCCCCTCTTGGCCGCGCCGCGCAACGCCTCGAACAATTCCGCCGCATCCACCGCCCCGCTCCGCGTCTCGTTCGCGAAGATCAAGGAGCCCCTCGAGGTCCCCAACCTCCTGGCCCTGCAGACCGAGAGCTTTGACTGGCTGCTCGGCAACGCGGCCTGGAAGTCCCGGGTCGAGCAGGCGCTGGAGTCTGGTCAGGATGTCCCCACCAAGTCCGGTCTGGAGGAGATCTTCGAGGAGATCTCGCCGATCGAGGACTTCAGCGGGTCGATGTCCCTGACCTTCCGCGACCACCGTTTCGAGCCGCCGAAGAACTCCATTGACGAGTGCAAGGACCGCGACTTCACGTACGCGGCCCCGCTCTTCGTCACGGCCGAGTTCACCAACAACGAGACCGGTGAGATCAAGTCTCAGACGGTCTTCATGGGCGATTTCCCGCTCATGACCCACAAGGGCACGTTCGTGATCAACGGCACCGAGCGTGTCGTCGTGTCGCAGCTCGTCCGCTCCCCGGGCGTGTACTTCGACTCCACCCTGGACAAGGTGTCCGACAAGGACATCTACTCCTGCAAGGTCATCCCCTCGCGTGGTGCCTGGCTCGAGATGGAGATCGACAAGCGCGACATGGTCGGCGTCCGCATCGACCGCAAGCGCAAGCAGTCCGTCACCGTGCTGCTCAAGGCTCTCGGCTGGACCAACGAGATGATTCTCGAGGAGTTCGGCGAGTACGAGTCGATGCGCAACACCCTGGAGAAGGACCACACCCAGGGCCAGGACGACGCGCTGCTGGACATCTACCGCAAGCTGCGTCCGGGCGAGCCGCCGACGCGCGAGGCCGCGCAGACGCTTCTGGAGAACCTGTACTTCAACCCGAAGCGCTACGACCTGGCCAAGGTCGGCCGTTACAAGCTGAACCGGAAGCTGGGCAACGCCGAGTCGCTGGACTCCGGCGTGCTCACCGAGCCCGACATCATCGGTGCGATCAAGTACCTGGTGAAGCTGCACGCGGGTGAGACCGAGTGGCGTGACGAGACCGGCCGCGACATCGTGGTCGAGGTCGACGACATCGACCACTTCGGCAACCGCCGCCTGCGCAACGTCGGCGAGCTCATCCAGAACCAGGTCCGTACGGGTCTCGCCCGTATGGAGCGCGTCGTGCGCGAGCGCATGACCACCCAGGACGTCGAGGCGATCACGCCGCAGACCCTGATCAACATCCGGCCGGTCGTCGCCTCCATCAAGGAGTTCTTCGGCACCAGCCAGCTGTCGCAGTTCATGGACCAGACGAACCCGCTGTCGGGCCTGACCCACAAGCGTCGTCTGTCCGCCCTAGGTCCCGGTGGTCTCTCCCGTGAGCGCGCCGGCTTCGAGGTCCGTGACGTGCACCCCTCGCACTACGGCCGCATGTGTCCGATCGAGACCCCGGAAGGCCCGAACATCGGTCTGATCGGGTCGCTGGCCTCGTACGGCCGGGTCAACGCCTTCGGCTTCATCGAGACCCCGTACCGCAAGGTCGTCGACGGTGTCGTCACCGAGAAGGTGGACTACCTCACCGCCGACGAGGAGGACCGCTACGTCATCGCCCAGGCGAACGCCCCGCTGACCGCGGACCTGCACTTCGCCGAGCCCCGCGTCCTGGTCCGCCGCCGCGGCGGCGAGATCGACTACATCCCGGGCTCCGAGATCGACTACATGGACGTCTCGCCGCGCCAGATGGTGTCGGTCGCGACCGCCATGATCCCGTTCCTCGAGCACGACGACGCCAACCGCGCGCTCATGGGCTCGAACATGATGCGCCAGGCGGTGCCGCTGCTGAAGAGCGAGGCCCCGCTGGTCGGCACCGGCATGGAGTACCGCTGCGCCGTCGACGCGGCCGACGTCATCACCGCCGAGAAGTCGGGCGTGGTGCAGGAGGTCTCGGCCGACTACGTCACCGTGGCGAACGACGACGGCACGTACACCACGTACCGCGCCGCCAAGTTCACCCGCTCCAACCAGGGCACCGCCTTCAACCAGAAGGTGCTCGTGGACGAGGGCGCCCGGGTCGAGGTCAACCAGGTGCTGGCCGACGGCCCGTGCACCGACGAGGGCGAGATGGCCCTCGGCAAGAACCTGCTCGTGGCGTTCATGTCGTGGGAGGGTCACAACTACGAGGACGCGATCATCCTGTCGCAGCGCCTCGTGCAGGACGACGTCCTCTCCTCGATCCACATCGAGGAGCACGAGGTCGACGCCCGTGACACCAAGCTCGGCCCCGAGGAGATCACCCGGGACATCCCGAACGTCTCCGAGGAGGTCCTCGCGGACCTGGACGAGCGCGGCATCATCCGGATCGGCGCCGACGTCGTCACCGGTGACATCCTCGTCGGCAAGGTCACCCCGAAGGGTGAGACCGAGCTGACCCCCGAGGAGCGCCTGCTCCGCGCGATCTTCGGCGAGAAGGCCCGTGAGGTCCGCGACACCTCGCTCAAGGTCCCGCACGGTGAGTCCGGCAAGGTCATCGGCGTCCGCGTCTTCGACCGCGAAGAGGGCGACGAGCTGCCCCCGGGCGTCAACCAGCTGGTCCGCGTCTACGTGGCCCAGAAGCGCAAGATCACCAACGGTGACAAGCTCGCCGGCCGTCACGGCAACAAGGGTGTCATCTCCAAGATCCTTCCGGTCGAGGACATGCCCTTCCTCGAGGACGGCACCCCGGTCGACATCATCCTCAACCCGCTGGGTGTCCCGTCCCGAATGAACCCGGGACAGGTCCTGGAGATCCACCTCGGGTGGCTCGCCAAGCAGGGCTGGGACGTCTCCGGCCTCGCCGACGAGTGGGCCCAGCGCCTCCAGGCGATCGGCGCCGACCAGGTCGCCGGTGGCACCAACCTCGCCACCCCGGTCTTCGACGGCGCCCGCGAGGACGAGATCACCGGTCTGCTGGACAACACCACCCTCACCCGTGACGGTGAGCGCCTGGTGAACTCCACCGGCAAGGCCCGCCTGTTCGACGGCCGCTCCGGCGAGCCGTTCCCGATGCCGGTCTCGGTCGGCTACATGTACATCCTCAAGCTGCACCACCTGGTCGACGACAAGCTGCACGCCCGGTCGACCGGTCCGTACTCGATGATCACCCAGCAGCCGCTCGGTGGTAAGGCGCAGTTCGGTGGTCAGCGCTTCGGTGAGATGGAGGTGTGGGCCCTCGAGGCGTACGGCGCCGCGTACGCCCTGCAGGAACTGCTCACCATCAAGTCCGACGACGTGCTCGGCCGCGTGAAGGTCTACGAGGCCATCGTCAAGGGCGAGAACATCCCCGAGCCCGGCATTCCCGAGTCCTTCAAGGTTCTCATCAAGGAAATGCAGTCGCTCTGCCTCAACGTGGAGGTGCTGTCCTCGGACGGCCAGTCCATCGAGATGCGGGACTCCGACGAGGACGTCTTCCGCGCCGCCGAAGAGCTCGGCATCGACCTGTCCCGGCGCGAGCCGAGCAGCGTCGAAGAGGTCTGACGGAGGTCGGGCCGGCTGCCCCGAGCAGCCGGCCCGCCCCCAGGCCCCCCTCAGACCACAGACAAACTCTCGAATCACGAAAGAGGGCTTGACGACCAGTGCTTGACGTCAACTTCTTCGACGAGCTCCGCATCGGCCTGGCCACCGCCGACGACATCCGCCAGTGGTCGCACGGCGAGGTCAAGAAGCCGGAGACCATCAACTACCGCACCCTTAAGCCCGAAAAGGACGGACTCTTCTGCGAGAAGATCTTCGGCCCGACCCGGGACTGGGAGTGCTACTGCGGCAAGTACAAGCGCGTCCGCTTCAAGGGCATCATCTGTGAGCGCTGCGGCGTCGAGGTGACCCGCGCCAAGGTGCGCCGCGAGCGGATGGGCCACATCGAGCTGGCCGCCCCGGTCACCCACATCTGGTACTTCAAGGGCGTGCCGTCCCGCCTCGGGTACCTGCTCGACCTGGCGCCGAAGGACCTCGAGAAGGTCATCTACTTCGCCGCCTACATGATCACCTGGGTCGACGACGAGCGCCGCCAGCGCGACCTGCCGTCCCTGGAGGCGCACGTCTCGGTCGAGCGCCAGCAGATCGAGAACCGCCGCGACTCCGACCTCGAAGGCCGCGCCAAGAAGGCCGAGTCCGACCTGGCCGAGCTGGAGGCCGAGGGCGCCAAGGCCGACGTGCGCCGCAAGGTGCGCGAGGGCGCCGAGCGCGAGATGAAGCAGCTGCGCGACCGCGCGCAGCGCGAGCTGGACCGCCTCGACGAGGTGTGGGCCCGCTTCAAGAACCTCAAGGTCCAGGACCTGGAGGGCGACGAGCTGCTCTACCGCGAGCTGCGCGACCGCTTCGGCACGTACTTCTCCGGCTCGATGGGCGCGGCGGCCCTCAAGGACCGCCTGGAGACCTTCGACCTGGCGGAGGAGGCCGAGCGCCTCCGCGAGATCATCCGCACCGGCAAGGGCCAGAAGAAGACCCGTGCGCTCAAGCGCCTCAAGGTCGTCTCCGCGTTCCTGCAGACCAGCAACAAGCCCAACGGCATGGTGCTGGACTGCGTCCCGGTCATCCCGCCGGACCTGCGTCCGATGGTGCAGCTGGACGGTGGCCGCTTCGCGACCTCCGACCTGAACGACCTGTACCGCCGCGTGATCAACCGCAACAACCGCCTGAAGCGCCTGCTCGACCTCGGTGCCCCCGAGATCATCGTGAACAACGAGAAGCGCATGCTCCAGGAGGCCGTCGACGCGCTGTTCGACAACGGCCGCCGCGGCCGTCCGGTCACCGGCCCGGGCAACCGCCCGCTCAAGTCCCTGAGCGACATGCTCAAGGGCAAGCAGGGTCGTTTCCGTCAGAACCTGCTCGGCAAGCGAGTCGACTACTCGGCCCGTTCGGTCATCGTCGTCGGCCCGCAGCTCAAGCTGCACCAGTGCGGTCTGCCGAAGGCCATGGCGCTGGAGCTCTTCAAGCCGTTCGTGATGAAGCGCCTGGTCGACCTGAACCACGCGCAGAACATCAAGTCGGCCAAGCGCATGGTCGAGCGTGCCCGCCCGGTCGTGTGGGACGTGCTCGAAGAGGTCATCGCCGAGCACCCCGTCCTGCTGAACCGTGCGCCCACCCTGCACCGCCTCGGCATCCAGGCCTTCGAGCCGCAGCTGGTCGAGGGCAAGGCCATCCAGATCCACCCGCTCGTCTGCACCGCGTTCAACGCGGACTTCGACGGTGACCAGATGGCCGTCCACCTGCCGCTCTCCGCGGAGGCGCAGGCCGAGGCCCGCATCCTGATGCTGTCCTCGAACAACATCCTCAAGCCGGCCGACGGTCGCCCCGTCACCATGCCGACCCAGGACATGGTGCTCGGCCTGTTCTTCCTGACCTCGGACCGCGACAACGTGAAGGGCGCCGGCCGCACCTTCTCGTCGACCGCCGAGGCGATCATGGCCTTCGACGCCCGCGAGCTGGACGTCCAGGCCCCGATCGAGCTGCGCCTGGCCGCCGGCACCGTCCCGCCCCGCGGCTGGACCCCGCCGGTGGACGAGGAGGGCCAGTCGACCTGGTTCGACGGCGAGCCCTTCCGCCTCAGCACCACCCTGGGCCGCGCGCTCTTCAACGAGCTGCTGCCCGAGGACTACCCGTTCGTCGACTACGAGGTGGGCAAGAAGCAGCTCTCCGCGATCGTCAACGACCTGGCCGAGCGCTACCCCAAGGTCGTCGTCGCGGCGACCCTGGACAACCTCAAGGCGGCCGGCTTCCACTGGTCGACCCGCTCGGGCGTCACCGTCTCGATCTCCGACGTCGTCGTCCCGCCGAACAAGCCCCAGATCCTGGAGGGCTACGAGGCGAAGGCGGAGAAGGTCCAGCGTCAGTACGAGCGCGGCCTGATCACCAACGACGAGCGCAAGCAGGAGCTCATCGGCATCTGGACCCAGGCGACCAACGAGGTCGCCGAGGCCATGAACGAGAACTTCCCGAAGACGAACCCCATCTTCATGATGGTCGACTCGGGTGCTCGTGGAAACATGATGCAGATGCGCCAGATCGCCGGTATGCGTGGTCTGGTGTCGAACGCCAAGAACGAGACCATCCCGCGACCCATCAAGGCGTCGTTCCGTGAGGGTCTCACCGTGCTGGAGTACTTCATCTCCACCCACGGTGCCCGTAAGGGTCTGGCCGACACCGCCCTCCGTACCGCCGACTCCGGCTACCTCACCCGTCGTCTGGTCGACGTCTCCCAGGACGTCATCATTCGCGAGGAGGACTGCGGCACCGAGCGCGGCCTCAAGCTGGTCATCGGCTCCGTGGGCGCCGACGGCGTGCTGCGCAAGGCCGACGACGTCGAGACCAGCGTGTACGCCCGCATGCTCGCCGAGGACATCACCGTCGACGGCAAGCTGCTCGCCACCGCCAACACCGACCTCGGTGACGTGCTGATGGACGAGCTGATCCGCCACGGCATCTCCGAGGTCAAGGTCCGCTCGATCCTGACCTGTGAGTCGGCCGTCGGCACCTGTGCCTTCTGCTACGGCCGTTCGCTGGCCACCGGCAAGCTGGTCGACATCGGTGAGGCGGTCGGCATCATCGCCGCCCAGTCCATCGGTGAGCCCGGCACCCAGCTGACCATGCGTACCTTCCACACCGGTGGTGTGGCCGGTGACGACATCACCCAGGGTCTGCCGCGTGTCGTCGAGCTCTTCGAGGCCCGCACCCCCAAGGGTGTGGCCCCGATCTCCGAGGCCACCGGCCGCGCGCGGATCGAGGACACCGAGAAGACCCGCAAGATCGTCATCACGCCGGACGACGGCACCGACGAGATCGCGTACCCGGTCTCGAAGCGTGTCAAGCTGCTCGTCAGCGAGGGCGAGGCGGTCGAGGTCGGCCAGAAGCTGACCATGGGTGCCACCAACCCGCACGACGTCCTGCGCATCATGGGCCAGCGCGCCGTCCAGATCCACCTGGTCGCCGAGGTCCAGAAGGTCTACAACTCGCAGGGCGTGTCGATCCACGACAAGCACATCGAGATCATCATCCGGCAGATGCTCCGCCGCGTGACGATCATCGAGTCGGGCGACGCCGAGCTGCTCCCGGGCGAGCTCGTCGAGCGCGGCCGCTTCGAGACCGAGAACCGTCGCGTGGTCTCCGAGGGCGGTCACCCCGCCTCCGGCCGTCCGCAGCTGATGGGTATCACCAAGGCCTCGCTGGCCACCGAGTCCTGGCTGTCGGCCGCCTCCTTCCAGGAGACGACCCGGGTCCTCACCGACGCGGCGATCCACGCCAAGTCGGACCCGCTGCTGGGCCTCAAGGAGAACGTCATCCTCGGTAAGCTCATCCCGGCCGGTACGGGTCTGCCCCGCTACCGCAACATCCGGGTCGAGCCGACCGAGGAGGCCAAGGCCGCCATGTACTCGGCCGTCGGCTACGACGACTACGACCTGTCGCCCTTCGGCGCCGGCTCCGGCCAGGCGGTTCCGCTGGACGACTACGACTACGGCCCGTACACCGGCTGAGTCGAGCGTCACTGATCGCAGGGCGGTCACCCCTCACGGGGTGGCCGCCCTGCGGCGTTTCCCGGCCGGTGTCCCCGGCCGGTGTCCCCGGCTGGTGTCCCCGCTCTACCGGGCCGGGGTGGCCGCGGCCGCGCGCCAGTCCTCCAGCCGGCGGATCCGGGTGTGGGTGTCCGGGTGGCTGGACAGCAGCCGCTGGCCCAGGCCCGGGCGGACGGCGCGGCCCCCGTGCTCCCGCGCGGCCGCCGCCAGGGCCTCCTCCTCGTCCCGCAGGAAGCCGTGGAAGACCTCGATCATGGCGTCGGCGAAACCGAGCTCGGCGGCCTGGACGTCCGCCCTCAGCTCGGAGCGGCGGCCGACCGCGGCCAGCAGGTACGGCGTGACCAGGACCAGCAGCAGCGGCGGGAAGGAGAGCGCCACGGCCACCACCAGGACCACCGAGACCAGCCCGACCACGAGGGCGCCGAGCAGCGAGAACACCGAGGCGATCCGGAACGCGACGACCGCCGCGATCCGGAAGACCGCCCAGGCGATCCGGGCCGGCATCGAGTACCAGTAGCCGAGCAGGGTCGCCCAGGCGTGGCCGCCGCGGTGGTGACCGAGCTCGTGGGCGAGCACGGCGGCCAGCTGGGCGTCGGGGAGGGTCTCCAGCGCGTACCGGGTGACGCCGACGATGTGGCCGGCGGCCGCGGTGGCGTTGACGGCCTTGTGGTCCTCGATCCACAGGTCGTACGTCTCCGGGTTCACCCCCGCCTTGGCGGTCACCTGGTGCCAGATCGGCTCCAGGCGGGTCAGCTCGGAGTGCAGCGCCGGACGCATCCGGAACAGGTAGCGGGCGAGCACCTTCTCGGTCGGGCGGTGGAAGACCAGCGCGCCGGAGGCGATCCAGAGGCCGATCAGCACCAGGTTGAGCGGCTCGGGGAGGAACAGCGAGACCAGCGTGACGACCAGCAGGCTGCACAGGAAGTGCGGTAGCTGGAGCAGCAGTTGGCCGACCGCGGTGGCGTCGGCGCCGCGCTGGCGGGCGGCCAGGTGGATCCGGCCGGTGTGCGGGTCGATGTCGACGGTGGGGTCCAGCACCGGCGGCCGGGGCGGGGCGGGCGGCGGGGCGAAGCCCTGGGCGGGGATGCGCGGGGGGTGCTGGGGGTGCTGGGGCTGGGAGGGGGCCGGCTGGGGCTGGGGCGGGGGAGCGTACTGGGGCGGGACGGCGGTGGGGTACTGCGGCGGGGCGGGGGGCCGCGGGGCGGGCGCGGGGTACGGCGGCGGAGGGGTGGCGGCCGGGTACCCGGGCGGCGCCGCCGTCGGGTACTGCGGGGCGGCCGTCGGGTACTGCGGCGGGACGGTCGGGTACTGCGGCGGGGCAGCTGTCGGGTACTGCGGCGGTGTGGCGTCCGGGTAGGTCGGTTCGGTCATGGCGGGGTCCTCGGGGACGGGACGCGCGCACGGCGGCGTCCGTACGGTGACGGGCTGTGCAGGACGGTGCGGGAGGGTGCGGGACGGTGCTGGACCGTGCGGTGGGCGGTCAGCCCAGGAGCAGGGCGGTGACCAGCGGGAACAGGCCGGCGCCGAAGGCGAGGATGCCGACCCGGACCCAGGAGTGCTTGCGCGCGGCGATCAGGCTGTTCTCCGCGAGCGCGGCACGGACGGCCTCCGCGGCCAGCCGCTCGGTGTCGGCCAGGGCATCGGTGAGCAGCCCCTGTTCGGCGGCCAGCCTGATGTCCCCGAAGTAGCCGAGCGGGCGGCCCGGGCGCCAGGTGCTGCGCCGGAAGCGGGGCAGCACCGCGAGCAGCAGCGAGACCAGGGAGACGGCGATGCCCAGCCCGCCGAGGGCCAGCAAGGCCTTCGCCGCGCCGGAGAGCTGCTGCGGCGCCCAGCCGGTGCTGGTGAGCAGGCCGCCGAGCACCCCGACGATCACGCCGAGGGCGGCCACCAGGACGGCCGCCTTGCTGTCCGCGCGGGCGATCTCGGTGCGCAGCTCGGCGAGCAGGGCGGTACCCGGCGGCGGGGGCACCGGGGCGGTACCGGCGGGGGCGGACACGGTGGGACTCCTCGGGTTCACTGGGGCAGCGGAGGGTTCGGGCCCTTGTCGAGCCGGGGCGTGCCCGGGCCCGCGGGCCGGTGGCGCAGGATCGCTTCGAGCGCGGCCTTCGCCTCCTGGCGCGGGCCCTCCAGCTCGAACTCCTCCAGGCCGTTCTGGTCGAGCAGCCGCTGGATCACCTGGAGCTGGCCCTGGACCAGCTCCTGCTGCTCGTCGCGGAGGTAGCCGAGCGCCCGGGGCAGGTCCTCGGGGTGAGCGGCCACCTGGAGGGCCCAGGCGGTCACCCCGCCCTGCTCCAGGTGGTACTGGTAGAACTTCGCCTTCGCGGCGAGGATCTCGTTCGCCTCCTGGACCTGCCGGAGGGCGTGCGGGTGGGCCTGGGTGTCGAAGTGGTAGCCGCGCAGCCGCTCCTTCTGCTCGCGGGCGGCCCGGTCGATGTCCAACTGGACGGTGCAGCGCACCCGCAGGCCCTCGGCCTCGGCGACCGGGTACCCGTCCAGGTCCTCCTGGACGGCGGACTCGGCCTCGCCGCTCCGGTCGGTGGAGAGGTGGCGGGTGACCGCCCGCATCCGCTGCCGGATCCGCGGGACCAGCAGCGCCGGGACGTCGCGGATCCGGCTCGCCACGACCAGCTCCGCGGCCGACACCTGCCAGTCGATCTCCACCACGGCCTCGAAGGCGCCGACGTCGTCCCGGCCGGGCAGCCGCTCCTCGGCCCGCAGGTGGTGCAGGCCGAGGTCGACCTCGTACGCGGCCTGGTAGTTGCGGCCCACCAGGTCGCTGAACCCCGGGCGGTGCGGCGGGAGGTAGACCTGGTGCTCACCGGACGGGGTGGTCAGGACGAGGGCGGAGTCGGCCCGGGCGACGGGGCGCTTGGGCAGGCCGAGCGCGCGGCCCAGCGGGTGGACCGTCAGGACCGGGTCTGTCAGGTCTCCGGTGGGGAGGTCGGGGCGGTGTCGTGCCGACATGCGCGGGTGCTCCAGGATCGGGACGGATCGGACGGTGCTGGTTCAGCTGCCGGGCAGCGCCGCGGTCGCCGGGCCGCCGGCGCGTACGGTGCGGACCAGGTGGTCGAGCCGCTGGCGGTCGCGCTCGGTGACGGCCAGGTCGTCGAAGAGTTCGGTGAGCCGGGCGGTGGTCCCGGGCTGGTCGGCGGCGCCGATCAGCCAGCCGCGCAGCACGTCCAGGGCGGCATCCCGGTAGTGCGGGTCCTCCAGGGCCGTGCGCCACAGGGCGACCAGCAGCGCCCGGACCGGGGCGGGCTCCTCGGGTGCGGGCAGCACGGTGACGCTGCGCACGCCCCCCGGCTCGGGGTGCGGGCTCCGGGCGTACCAGTCGAGCAGCAGCGGCCGGCCCACGACGGTGTCCTCGGTGCGCCGTGCGGCGGTCAGGAAGGCGGCCAGGGCCAGCTGCCGCAGGGCGGCCGGGCCGGAGAGCCAGCGGACCAGGGTGCGCAGGGTCAGCTCGGCCTCGGCGGAGAGCAGCATCAGCTCGGCCGCTTCGAGCAGCCCGAGCGCCTGGTGGCGGTCGGGCTGCTCCGACGGCCGCGCACCGGGCCGGAGCCCGGCGGCCAGCTGGTCGAGCTCGCCGGCGGTCAGCCGCTCGGCGGCCAGGGCGAAGGCCTCCAGGGCCTGGGCGGGCAGCAGCGGGCCGAGCAGGGCGTAGCAGCGGATCGCCGTCCAGCGGCGGCGGGCGTTGTCGTCGCCGGCCCAGCCGCGCAGGATGCGCGGGACGGCGGCGGTGCCCGCGTGGTAGGCGAGGGCGAGGCTGTTGGCGGCCTGGAGGCAGAGCCGGAAGTCCTTGGCGCCGGACCAGGGGCCGAGCAGCCCGCTCATGGTCGCGGAGAGGTCGACGGAGGCCAGCAGGGCGGTGGTGGAGGCCACCCGGGTGCGGACCAGGGCGCGGGAGTCGGTGGCCAGGGCGTTCAGCCAGCCGGTGATCGCGGGGCGGGCGGAGGGGTGGCTCGTCCAGACCTCGCGCAGCAGGGTGGGGGAGGTGCGGGGGTCCAGGAAGGAGGCCATCCGTTGGGGGACCGCGCCCCAGGGGGTCTGCTCGGTCTCCTCGGTGAGCTCGGCGCGGGCGAGGGCCATGCGGTCCTCGATCGAGCTGCCGAACGGCGGGATGCCGTCCGGGCGGCCGGGGGTGCGGATGGTCTCCAGGCGGCGGAACAGCTTGTCGGCGCACTCGGCGGCGAGGGTGTAGGGGGCGTGGTCGAAGACGGCCAGGGAGATCAGGAAGGCCTTGTCGTGGAGGGGGAGTTTGTCGTCCCCGAACCAGCGGCCGACCTTCTCCTGGACGGCGCCCCGACCGAAGTCGGCGAGGTCGGAGGGCCTGCCGGTCCGCGGAGAGTAGGCGGCCAACCTGACGGCGAATTCGGCGATCTCCCGGATCGGCGGGTACTTGGCCAGGAACCCCTCGACGGGGTCCAGGGCGAGCAGCTGCTCGAAGGGGACGCCGTCGTCCCGCAGGGCCCGCAGATGGGCGCCGAGTACGAGCTCCGGGTCGGGCGGTGACCAGCCGACCGTGGGGAGTTCGCGGATCGGGTGGGAGTGGGTGGTGGTGATGACCAGGTATCCGTCCTGCTTGGCGAGGGTCTCGCGCAGGCGGTCGAGGTCGGATCGGAGCAGCGGGCGGGTGCGGGAGGCCGTGTAGTCGGTGAGCACGTACCCCTCGGCCCGTTCGACGCCGTTGAGCAGTGCGGTGGGGGCGACGTCCGGGTCCAGGTTCCGGATCCGTTCGCTGCCCAGCTGCCGCAGCAGCATCAGCGCGGCGGAGCGACGGCCGGTGTCCGCCCGGCCGGTGAGGATCAGGACCCGTTGCTCGCGGAGGTGTACGAGGGCCTGGTCGAAGGTCGGTCCGGGGCGGAAGACCTGGGCCAGGGCGGTGAGTTCATCGGTCGGGACCAGCCCGGAGGCGTGCAGGGCGGTCCCGCCGACCTGGTAGATCGTGGTCTTGTGGCCGGTGACGACGTCGCCGTGGACCTGGCCGCCGGAGACGGTGTGCCGGTCGCCGCCGATGAGGTCGCCGCCGAAGCCGGGGTTGCCGCCGGCGAAGAGGTAGGTGCGGCCGGCGAAGGAGTCCGGGACGTGCTCCAGCAGCTCCCGGGCGGCCTCGAAGGCGTTCTGGGGTTCCTCGGGCGGGGCTTCCTGGAGGCCGTCCTCCTGCTCCGCGGCCTCTGCCTCGGGGGTGGGGGTCATCGGTCGCCGCCGACGGTGTTGCCGGTGTTGACGTCGCCGTGGACCTGGCCGCCGGAGACGACGTGCTGGTCGCCGCCGATCAGGTTGCCGCCGAAGGTCGGGGTGCCGCCGAGGAACTGGAAGGTGGCGGCGCCCTGGGGAGCGGCAGCGGCGGCCGGGGCCGGGGCGGCCGCCGGTACCGGGGCCGGGTCCTGGGTGGCGGACGGGGCACCCGCGGGGGCCGGGTCCGGGGTGCCGGGGGCGGGTTCGCCGTGCAGCCAGGCCGGGAACTCGCCCTCCTTGCCGTGGACGGTGACCCGGTGGAACGCCTCCGGGGCCAGGCCGCCGTGGCCGTGCCGGACGACGCCCTGGTAGAGCGCGTCGGACACGGCGAGGGCGCAGGGCCCGTCGCGGTGCCGGAGGGCCTCCCGGAGCGGGGTCGAGTCGAGCAGTCGGAAGGCCTGGTTGAGGTCCCAGCCGACGGCGCCGCCGAGGGCGCCGCCGAGTTCCTGGACGGCGACCTCGCCGGAGGCGAGCACGATCCGCAGCCGTACCCGGGCGCCGGCGGCGGCGAGGCGGTTGTTGGCGTGCAGCAGGGTGGGGGTCTCGTTGATCAGCGCGTGCAGCAGTCCGGTCTTGGGGACGGTGGCGCTGATCAGGGCCATCACCGAGTCGCCGCGGTCCTCCAGGCGCTGTTCGGCGGGTTCGACCCCGGCGCTGCGCAGCGTCTCGTGCAGGACGGAGTAGAGCATGCGGCGCATGAAGGCCTGCTCGACGTCGTCCCGTCGGCCGAACTGCTCGATGTCCAGCAGCAGGATGGTGTGGTTCACCGGGTCGGTCATGGTCGCCTCTCGATTCGTCATCGGCCTCAGCGTGCCCGTGCCGGGCCGGTCGGCGTGAGCGCTGTTGAGGTACTCGCTCTGTGACGGTGTGCACAGAACCTGTGCGCGGGTCAGCGGAGTTGGCCGGGCCTCCGGAGCAGGTCGGGGCGCGCGATGACCAGGGAGCGGCGGCTGGTGACGACGATGCCGCGCTCCCGCAGGGACTTGAGCAGGCGGGCGACGGCCTCGCGGGAGGCGCCGACGGAGCCGGCGAGTTCCTGTTGGCTGAGCGGGACGGAGACGACGATGCCCTCGGCGGTGCGGCGGCCGTGGGTGCGGGCGAGTTCCAGCAGGAGGTCGGCGAGGCGTTCGCTGACGCTGAGCGAGGCGAACTTGAGCCGGTGGTGGTCGGCGGCGCGCAGCCGGTCGGTGGAGAGGGCCAGCAGCTGCATCGAGGCGGCGGGGGTGTCGCGCAGGTAGGCGGTGAAGGCGGCGCGGTCGACGGCGGTGGCCGAGACCTGCTCCAGCGCGGTGACGGTGGCGGCCCGGGGCCGGCCGCTGAGCGCGGCGGACTCGCCGACGATGTCGCCCGGTCCGCGCAGGGCGAGCAGGGCCTCGTAGCCGTTGTCGGCGAGGGCGGTCACCTTGAGCCAGCCGTGTCGGACGAGCAGGACGTGGTCGGAGGGTTCGCCCTCGCGCAGCGCGGTGGAGCGGGCGGGGTAGTCGAGCCGGTGGCCGAGGGCGAGCAGCGCGGTGCGGTCGGCGTGGTCGAGCCGGGCCAGGAAGGGCACGCGGTCGTCCAGGCCGTGCCCGGTCGCGGGACCTGGTCCGCCGGGCGGGGTGTTGGCCATTGCCTGATCAGCCCTCGTCGGTTTCGCCTTGGCGCGGTCGGGCTCCGGAACGCCGAGCGCGGGCAAACAAGCTACCGGCGGAGCGGCCGCGGCGCCGGTGAATCCGCGAAATCCCCGGCTCGCCCGCGCCCCTCCCCCGCAGGGGGGAGGGGTGGGAACCGCTCCGGGGAGGGAGGTGCCGAGGGGGCCGGCCGAGGGAGGGTTCTCGGTGTCGGGACGACGGGGCTTGCGAAGGGGGCCGGACATGAAGCGGGTGCTGGGCGCGGTGGCGATCACGGCGGCGGTGGTGCTGGGGATGCAGGGGTGCCTGCCGTTCCTGGAGTCGGACGAGCACCGGACGGTGACGTACGGGGTGGCCGAGCCGGTCAAGGAGCTGGTGGTCGAGGGGGAGAACGGCGGGGTCGTGGTGACCGGCACCGGTGACTCGGTGCACGTCGTCGAGAAGCAGAGCTACCGGGGGTCCGCGCCGAGGAGCACCCACGAGGTGAAGGACGGTGTGCTGCGGCTGGGGTACTCCTGCGAGTCCTGCGGGGTCGGGTACGAGGTGCGGGTGCCGGCCGGCACCAAGGTGCGGATCAAGGAGGAGAACGGCGGGGTGCGGCTGACGGGGCTGTCCGCCGAGGTGGAGGCCGCGGTGGAGAACGGCGGGGTCGAGGCCACCGGGCTGACCTCGCCGACGGCGCACCTGAGCGCGACCAACGGCGGGGTGCGGGCCGACTTCGCGTCGGCGCCGTCGGCGCTGGAGGCCCGGGTCGGCAACGGCGGGGTGCGGCTGCGGGTGCCGTCCGGGGAGGCGTACGTGGTGGACGCGCAGGCGCAGTCGGGCGGGGCGGACGTCGGCGTCCCCTCGCGGCCGGGCGCGGCGCACAGCATCACGGCGCGGGCGGAGACCGGCGGTGTGACGGTCAGCGGTGTCTGACCGGGCGGCGCCCGGCCGGCCGGTGGCGTCCGACCAGGCAGGGTCCGACCCGGTGGTGCCCGGCCGGGCGGTGCCGGTGGTTCTGCCGGTAGGGCATGATCTCCTCCGCGGGGACGGTGTCCCCGGGTACGGGGGAGGTACGACGGTGGAGCGCGCGGCGCGTTGGCGGAACCGGACGTCCGGGCTGAGCCCGTACGTGCTGGACACCTTCCTGGCGGCCTGTTCGGCGGCGGTGTCGATCTGGTCGGTCTACAACGACGACACCGACTGGCCCTGGTGGGTGTACCTGCTGGCGGTGTCCACCGCGCTGTTCCTGCCCTGGCGGCGCAAGGCCTCGCTGCTGGTCCTGATCGTGGGTGCCGCGCCCTCGCTGGCGCTGTCGGTGGTGGCGCACTCGGCGAACCCGCAGGTGCCGCTGTACGCGGTGATCGGGATGTACACGGTCGCGGAGCGCTTCCCGGACCGGCAGCGCTGGTCGGTGCTGGCGGTGGTGGTGGTCGCCAATGTGATCGGCACCCATTCGCCGAACGGTGCGCTGTTCAGCGCGTTGACCTCGGGCGGGTCCTTCGTCTTCGGCGCCCTGGTGCGCACCCAGCGGGAGCTGGCCCGGATGCAGGCCGAGCGGGCGCGGGAGGCGGGGGTGCGGGCGGCCAGCGAGGCGGCCCGGGCGGTCGCCGAGGAGCGGGCCCGGATCGCCCGGGAGATGCACGACATCCTGGCGCACGCGGTGTCGTTGATGGTCATCCAGGCCGAGGCCGGGCCGCTGGTGGTGCGTGACAACCCGGACCGGGCGATCCGCGCCTTCGACACCATCGCCGACGCGGGCCGCGACGCGATGGTGCAACTGCGGCGGGTGCTCGGCGTGTTGAAGGACCCGGAGGCGGAGCGGGAGCTGGCGCCGCAGCCCCGGCTGGCCGAACTCGCCGACGTGGCCGAGCGGGTGCGCGGGGCGGGCCTGCGGGTGGACCTCGAACTCGCGGACGGGCTGGGCGGGTTGCCCGCCGACGTGGAGGCGGCCGCGTACCGGATCGTGCAGGAGGCGCTGACCAACACGGTCAAGCACTCCGGGGCGGACCGGGTGGCGATCCGGGTGGGGCGGGCCGACGGGGTGCTGGAGGTGGTGGTCTCCGACAACGGTCGCGGGGTGCCGCTGGCCGCCGACCGTACCGTGGCCGGCTGGTCCGGCGGGCGCGGGCTGGTCGGCATCCGCGAGCGGGCCGCGGCCTGCGGCGGCCGGGCCGAGGCCGGTCCGGGGCCGGAGGGCAGGGGTTTCCTGGTGAGTGTCCGGCTGCCGCTGGGGCCGGCGGGCGTGGTGGAGAGGGTGGGCGGATGACGCCGATACGGGTGGTGGTCGCGGACGACCAGGAGTTGGTGCGGGCGGGGTTCGGGATGATCCTGGACGCCCAGCCGGACATCGAGGTGGTCGCCGAGGCCTGCGACGGGGCCGAGGCGGTCGAGGCGGTGCGCGCGCACAACCCGGACGTGCTGCTGCTGGACGTCCGGATGCCGGTGATGGACGGCCTGGAGGCGGCCCGCCGGGTGTGCGAGGAGTTCCCGGCCACCAAGGTGATCATGCTGACCACCTTCGACATCGACGACTACGTCTTCGACGCGCTGTACGCGGGTGCCAGCGGCTTCCTGTTGAAGGACGTCCGCCGGGACGACCTGGCGCACGGGGTGCGGATGGTGGCCTCGGGCGAGGCGCTGCTCGCGCCCTCGGTGACCAAGCGGCTGATCGGTGAGTTCGCGGCCCGCCGCCCGGGCGGCCGGGAGCGGGCGGTGCGGCCGCCGTCCAGGCTGCTGGAGCAGCTGACCCTGCGCGAGCAGGAGACGCTGCGGCTGATCGCGCGCGGGCTGTCCAACGCGGAGATCGCGGCCGAGCTGGTGGTCAGCGAGCACACCGTGAAGACCCACGTCAGCAATGTGCTGAGCAAGCTCGGCCTGCGCGACCGGGTGCACGCGGTGGTGTTCGCGTACGAGGCCGGGGCGGTGGTGGCGGGGGAGTCCTGAGGGCCTCCCCCGTGCGGGGGAGGGGCCGGGTTCGCCGGTGCGGGCGATCCGCGACGAGGGGTCCGAACGGGAGGCTCTGGGGTGTCGGAACGGGACAGGCCACGGACTCGGGGCCACGGACACCGCAGGAGATCGTCAGATGAACACCACCCGGAACCTCCAGAACACCCGGAACACCCGGAACACGCAGAGCACGCGGAACAGCCGGAAGGCCCGGACCACCCGCCTGACCGCCTACGCCGCCGTCGGCGCCCCCGCCCTGATGGCCCTGTACGGCGGCATCCGCCTGGTGCCCGGCTCCCGCGAACCGGGCCTCGGCTGGACGCTCGGCCACACCGCGATGTTCGCCGGACTGCTGCTGTTCGCCCCGGTCTTCCTCGCACTGCGCCGGCTGCTCGCCCCGCGCGGCACCACCGCCGGGCGGCTGGCCGCGAACGCCGCGCTGGGGACGGCGTTCGCGGGCCTGGCGGCCTCGCTGGCGCAGATCGGGATCGACCTGTGCGTCGGCCTGGCCGCGGCGGACAAGGCCGAGCAGTCGCGGCTGTTCGACCGGGTGCAGTCCGTCCCCGGGGTGCTCCCGGCCGTCTACCAGGTCGGCCCGCTGCTGTTCTACGTCGGCCTGCTGGCCCTGCTGGTCGCCGCCTCGGTGGGCGCGGCCCGGACGCTGCGCTGGTGGAGCCCGGTGCTGGTGCTGGTCGGCACCGTCGCCTCGGCGGCCGACCTGGCCTTCATCCCGCTGGCCGCCGCCTGCTACCTGGTGGCGCTGTCCCCGCTGGTGCGGACCGCCGCCGCCCCTGCCCTGGCGCTGGCCTGACCGCCCGCCGGCTCATCGGCTCATCAGCTCATCCGGAAGACCGGTCCGCGCGGGGTGAACGGCAGCCCGGCTCCGCGCGGGACGAGGAAGGCGTGCTCCCGGCGCAGCCGCAGCACGTCGCACATGCCGTCGGTGATCACCAGGACCGGCGCCCCGGGCGGGAAGTCCTCGGCCCGCTCCAACAGGTCGATGCCCGGCTGGAGGACGGTGCCGCCGCGCCCGTGCACCCGCAGCCGCCCGGCGATCTCCTCGACCGGGAGGTACCCGGCGTCGTGCGGGGCGGCGTCGCAGTGCACCACCCGGGCGGCCGGGACGTCCCGGGCGGCGGCGTAGGAGGCGATCGCGCCGAGCGCCTTGCCGAGCAGCGTCCGGTCCATCGAGCCGGAGGTGTCCAGGACCACCCCGAAGGTGCAGCGCGGCACCTCCTCCTCGGGGTGGTAGCGGCCGGCCCGGGGGATGTCCGGGGTGGCGGACTGTCGGCGGGCCGGGCGGGAGTAGCTGCGCACCGGCTCCGGGCGCGGCACGAACTCGTCGAACCAGCGGGCCAGTTGCGCGTCCCAGGGGAGCGGCGGGTGGGCGAGCGCGCGGATCTCCTCGACCAGCCCGGCCGGGAGCAGCCCGCGTTCGCGGCCGTGCAGCTCGAAGCCCTGCTGGAGGCCGCGCCGGTAGAAGTCGTCCAGGTCGACGTAGTCCCGCGGCGCTCCCAGCGGCTCGCCGAGGATGTCCGGGCGGTTCTTCCCGGCGAGGGTGGCGAGCCGGCGGATCCGGCGCTGGTCGCGGGCGATCCGGTCGTACACCTCCTCGGCCGACAGGCCCTTCAACTGCGGGTCGTGCAGCAGCCCGTCGGGCATCTCGCCGACGTTCATCTCCAGCAGCCAGCCGTTGATGACGTAGTCGGCGGCGACGTTGAACAGGAACGGGTCCCGCCCGCCGCGGCGCTCGCCGTGCCGCAGGGCGGCGTGCAGGATCTCGTGGCCGAGGATGAACCGCCACTCCTCGTCGGAGTGGTGGCGCAGCGGGTTGACGTAGATCTCGGCGGCCTCGGCGTTGACGGCCGCGACGGCGATGCCGTGCGCCCGGGCGAGTTCGGCGTCGGCGACGACGGTGAGGCCGGCCGCGATGCCGCCGAGCAGCGGGTACGAGGAGACGAACCAGTTGAGCGCCCGGTTCCAGGGCCGCTCGGGCAGGCGCTCGCCGGTCTCGGCGTCGATCCGGCCGCCGGCCCGGTCCATCGCGGCGGACATGGTGCGGGTGAGGGCGGCCGCGAAGGCCGTCGGCCAGTCCTCGCGGGCCCGCCCGTGCCCGCGCCACTCGACCAGCAGCTGGTCGCACTCGGCGGTGCCGGCCGTCCCGGCGGTGGCGGGCACGGGCAGGCCGTCGCGGCGCCAGCGCTCGGCCAGCTCCTCCTCGTCCCCGCCCGGGTACTCCTGCGGGAGGGTGACCGGGGCGCGGCCGACCGGGAAGGTGGCGAGGAAGCGGTTGACCACGGCGCAGCGGGCGGCGCGCTGGTACGGGTCGGGCTGGGTGCGGGTCCCGCGGTCGCCCGGGAGGTGGCCGAAGCCGAGGTGCAGCAGGCCGTGCGCCAGCACCCAGGCCCACTCCTCGGGTTCGGCCCGGCGGCGCGGGTTGACGTGCAGGGTGCCGTCGGAGTCGACCACCGCCCAGCCGTCGGGCGGGGCGGTGGTGCACTCCTCGGAACGGCAGACGTCGGCCCGCAGGGCGGCCAGGGCCGGGTTGCCGCGCAGCAGCCGGACGCCCTCGTCGAAGGCCTCGGCGCCCGGGTCGGGCTTCTTCGCGGCGGCCTTGGCGGACCGCTTCACCGGCGGGCCTCGACCAGCCGGGGCATGTCCCGGGCGGCCTCGATCAGGAACCAGGAGGGCAGCACCGGGTTGCCGTCCGCGCCGTCCGCGATCACCGTCTGGGCGACCTCGACCGAGATCTCGGCCAGCTGCACCAGCAGCGACTTGGCCCGGAAGGCGGTCTGCCGCTGCGCCCCGGAGGCGTGCTCCTTGCTGGCGGGCAGTTCCTTGACCAGCCGGCCGCGGAAGGCGTCGGCCAGGTAGTAGAGCAGGTCGCGGTCCTCCAGCCGGTGCGGCCAGCGGGCGTCGCCCTTGAGGATCGCCTCCAGGCCGTAGGAGTTGCGGACGATCTTCGCGTAGCCGCAGAAGGCGATCGCGTGCTGCGGGGTGAGCAGCCCGTACGCGACCACCTTGAGGGTCTCCTCGTCCAGGGTGGGGCCGAAGGAGTTCAGCGCGTCGGAGAGCATGTGCCAGGCGCGCGGGGTGGAGAACGGCTCCTCGGTCTTGGGCGGGGCGGACCACAGGTGGTCCGGCCGGTCGGTGAGGTGGTCGAGGATCCAGGGGTGGATCCCGGCGCCGGCGGCCCAGCGCAGCCAGTCCTCGGCGCTGGCCCGCAGGTGGACGTGGACCATGCGGTTGACCAGCGCGGAGGCCATCGGGCGGGCGAGTGCGCCGTCGGTGGCGCGGTTCCCGGCGCCGATCACGATGGAGCCGGGCGGCAGCTCGTAGGAGCCGATCCGGCGGTCCAGGATCAGCGAGTAGAAGGCCTTCTGGACGTCCGGCGAGGCCGCGTTGAGCTCGTCCAGGAACAGGCAGTACGGCTCGTCGCGGGCGATCTGCTCGGGCGGGCAGAACCGGGAGCGGCCCTCGGGGGTGAGCTGCGGGACGCCGATCAGGTCCTCCGGGGCGAGCTGGGTGCCGACCAGGCTCACGCACTCCAGACCGAGCGACTCGGCGAACGCCCTGACCAGGGAGGACTTCCCGATCCCGGGGGCGCCCCAGAGGAAGACCGGGCGGACGGTGGCCAGGCCGAGCAACAGCTCGGGGATCTGGGCGGGCGAGACGCTGACTGCTCCCTGCACGGGGCTCCTTCACGGCAACGGTGGGTGACCGGCCCAGTGTGCGGCGGGAGTTGGCCGGACGCATCCGGATTATCGGTGGCCGCCGTGCCCCGCCGCCCGTACCGTCCGGGGTATGAACCAGAAGCGCCCCCTGATCGCCGTGCTCACCGGCGCGGGCATCTCGACCGACTCCGGCATCCCCGACTACCGCGGCCCGCAGGGGTTGTGGCGCAAGGACCCGTCGGCCGAGGAACTGGTCACCATCGGCCCGTACCGGGACGACTCCGCGGTGCGCGAGCGGGCCTGGCGGATGCGGCTGGAGACGGCCGAGCTGGCTGCCGAGCCGAACGCCGGGCACCGCGCGCTGGTCGACCTGGAGCGCTCCGGGCTGCCGCTGCGGGTGCTCACCCAGAACATCGACGGGCTGCACCAGCGGGCCGGTCTGACCGCCCGCAAGGTGCTCGAACTGCACGGCAACGTGCGGGAGACCCAGTGCCTGAGCTGCCGGGCGGTCGGGTCGATGCCCCAGGCGCTGGCCCGGGTCGAGGCGGGGGAGCCGGACCCGGACTGCCGGGAGTGCGGCGGCATCCTCAAGCCGCGGATCGTGATGTTCGGCGAGAACCTGGACCAGGAGGTGCTCGGCCAGGCCGATTCCGTCGCCCGGGCCTGCGACGTCTTCATCGCGGTCGGCACCAGCCTCCAGGTGTTCCCGGTCGCCGGGCTGCCGTACAACGCGGTGCGCGGCGGGGCGAAGCTGATCATCGTGAACGGCGAGGAGACGCCGTACGACGCGGCCGCGGCCGAGGTGATCCGGGAGCCGATCTCCGCCGCGTTGCCGAAGCTGGTGCGCCGGCTGGTGCTGGAAGGGGCGTGAGGCCGGAAGGGGCGTGAGGCCGCTTGACGGATGCCCTTGACGGACGCCCTTTACGGACGTACCGCATGCATACGATGATCTTCCCGGCTTCCCCTCACGGCCTGGAGTGATCGACCGATGACGACGACGGCGAAGTTCGACCCCTGGTCGGCGGAGTTCGTGGCCCACCCGTACGACGCGTACGCCGAACTGCGCGAGCACGCGCCGGTGACGTACCACGAGCCGACGAACCAGTGGCTGGTCTCCCGCCACGAGGACGTCAGCGCCCTGCTGCGCGACCGGCGGCTCGGCCGCACCTACACCCACCGGTTCAGCCACCAGGAGTTCGGCCGCCCCGAGCCCGACCCGGCGCACGAGCCCTTCCACACCCTCAACGACCACGGGCTGCTCGACCTGGAGGCCCCCGACCACACCCGGATCCGCCGGCTGGTCTCCAAGGCCTTCACCCCGCGCATGGTCGAAGGGCTGCGGCCGACCGTCCGGCGGCTGGCCGGGGAACTCGTCGACGACCTGCTCGCGGCCGGCGGCGGCGACCTGATCTCCGCCGTCGCCGAGCCGCTGCCGGTCGCCGTGATCGCCGAGATGCTCGGCGTGCCGGAGGGCGACCGGCACCTGCTGCGCCCCTGGTCCGCCGACATCACCGGGATGTTCGAGCTCAACCCGAGCGAGGAGGCCGCCCGCCGGGCCGTCACCGCGAGCATCGAGTTCTCCGACTACCTGCGCGCCCTGATCCGCGAGCGCCGGGGGAACCCGGGCACCGACCTGATCAGCGCGCTGATCCAGGCCCAGGAGGGCTCCGACGCGCTCAGCGAGCAGGAGATGGTCTCCACCTGCGTGCTGCTGCTCAACGCCGGCCACGAGGCGACCGTCAACACCACCGGCAACGGCTGGTGGGCGCTGTTCCGCCACCCCGGCGAACTCGCCCGGCTGCGCGGCTCGGTGGACGCACTGCTGCCCACCGCCGTCGAGGAACTGATGCGCTGGGACACCCCGCTGCAGATGTTCGAACGCTGGGTACTGGAGGACATCGAGGTCCGCGGGGTCACCGTGCCGCGCGGCGCCGAGATCGCCCTGCTCTTCGGCTCCGCCAACCGCGACCCGGAGCGCTTCGCCGACCCCGACCGCCTCGACCTCGGCCGCACCGAGAACCCGCACGTCACCTTCGGCGCCGGAATCCACTTCTGTCTCGGCGCCCCCCTTGCGAGACTGGAGCTCACCGAGTCCTACGGCACGCTGCTGCGCCGGGCCCCGGGCCTGCGGCTGGTCCGCGAGCCCGAGTGGAACCCGGGCTACGTGATCCGCGGGCTCAAGGAGCTGGTGGTCGACGTGTGACGGGAAGCGGGGGAGAAGGCCGTGGGCAAGGCGACGGGGACACTGCTGGGGCTGGCGATCGGCGACGCGATGGGCCGGGTGACCGAGTTCCAGGACGTCGAGCGGATCGCCGCCGACCACCCGGACTGGCGGCGGCTCCCGCTACCGGACAGGGCACTGGTCACCGACGACACCCAGATGACCCTCGCCCTCGCCCGCGGCCTGCGCACCGCCCTGGCGCGCGGGCCGCTGACACCGCCGCGGCTGGAGCGCCCGGTCCGCGAGGAGTTCGTCGACTGGTGGCGCTCCCCGGAGAACAACCGCGCCCCCGGCATGACCTGCCTGCGCGCCTGCGAGCGGCTCAGCCACGACACGTACCGCTGGCAGCAGGCCAGCGACGTGGGCTCCAAGGGCTGCGGCGCCAACATGCGGGTCGCCCCGATCGGGCTGATCCGCGACCTGGACGCCCGGCAGCTCTCCGGCGCCGCCCAGCTCCAGTCCGCGCTCACCCACGGCCACCCGACCGCGCTCGCCGCCAGCGACCTCACCGCGTACGCCGTGCGCAAGCTCGCCGAGGACGTCCCGCCCGCCGGCCTGCCCGCCGTGCTGCGGGCGTACGCGCTGGCGAGCCGCGAGCGCTACGACGAGTTCTGGCTCGGCGACCTCGCCGACCACTGGTACGGCGCCTCTCCGCAGGCCGTCCTCGCCCGTGGTTGGGACGACTGCCTCAAGGTCCTCGACCAGGTGCAGGCCGCCCTCGCCGCCCCCGACATCGAGGCCGACCCCTGCCTGGCCACCGGCGAGGGCTGGGTCGCCGAGGAGGCCTTCGGCACCGGCCTGCTCTGCTTCCTGCTGATGCCCGACGACCCGGTGGCCGCCGTCCGCCGGGCCGCGTACAGCTCCGGCGACTCCGACTCGCTCGCCTGCCTGACCGGCGCCTTCGCCGGCGCCCACCACGGCGAGGCGGTCTGGCCCGCGGAGTGGGTGGAGCGGATCGAGCACCGGGACGAACTGCTGGAGTTCGGCGCGCTCTGGGACTGAGCCGGAACCGGCCGGCGGGGCGCCGCGTCGAAGGGCCATGACGAACAGCAGCAGCGGAACCCGTCGTCGCCCGCCCCGCCGTCCCGCGGCACTGCTCCTCGCCGCGGCGCTCGCCGCACCGCTGGTCAGCGGCTGCGGCAGCACCGGCACCGCCGCCACCGGCGAGCAGCGGGCCTCCGCCCCGGCCACCCGGCCCGCCGTCGACCAGGCCTCGGTGGCCGCCACCGCCAAGGCCACCGACGCCTTCGGCCTGGACCTCCTGCACACCCTCACCGCGAAGCCGGACGCCGCCGGGCGGAACCTGGTGGTCTCACCGTCCGGGCTGTCCACCGTGCTCGCCATGCTGCTGCCCGGCGCGCGCGGTGCCACCGCCGAGGAACTCGCCAAGGCCCTGCACACCGACCTCGACCCGAAGCAGTACGCCCTCGCCGTCGGCGCGCTCGACCGGCCCGTCCCGGCCACCGACGGGCTCACCCTGCGCCAGAGCGACCAGGTCTGGACCCAGCAGGGCTTCGCGGTGCGGCCCGACTACTTGGCCACGCTCGCCACCGCCTTCGACGCCGGGGTGCGCACCACCGACTTCCGGAAGGACCCGAACGGCTCCCGCGAGGCCGTCAACTCCGCCGTGGAGAAGGCCACTGAGGGGCGGATCAAGGACCTCTTCGCCCCGAACGCGATCAACGCCGACACCCGGCTGGTCCTCACCGACGCGCTCTACCTCAAGGCGAAGTGGGCCTCGGAGTTCAAGCCCGGGCAGACCGCGGACCGCCCGTTCCACAAGCTCGACGGGTCCGCCCCCGCCGTCCCGTCGATGAGCCAGGCCGGTGAGTTCAAGTACGCGGACGGCTCCGGCGGGATCGTCGGCGAGCCCTGGCAGGCCGTGGAACTCCCCTACCAGGGCGGCAATCTGGCGATGGATCTGATCGTCCCCGCGCAGGGCGGCTTCGCCGCCTTCACCAAGGGGCTGGACCAGCCCCAGCTCGACCGGATCCTCGGCGCCCTCGCCGAACGGCCGGTCGACCTCCAGCTGCCGCGCTTCCACTTCGACACCTCGAACGAGCTGAGCTCCGCACTGCGCTCGCTCGGCGTCCACTCCGCCTTCGACAAGGCCGACCTCGGCGGCATCGCCGAGCAACCGCCGCTCGCCGTCAGCACGGTGGTGCAGAAGGCCACCGTCCAGGTCGACGAGGAGGGCACGGTCGCGGCGGCCGGCAGCGGCGTCGGGATCGGCGTCGCGGCGGCGCCCGCCCCGGACCGGCCCGTCCAACTGCACGTCGATCGGCCGTTCCTGTTCCTGATCCGGGACACCGCCACCGGGCGGCCGGTGTTCCTCGGTCAGGTCGCCGACCCCGGGGCTAACCGAGGCGGGCCCGGCTACCAGGCCGGGTAGCGCCCGCCGAGCGCCGGGTGGCCCGGGTCGCGGCTGCCGAACAGCACCAGCAGGTCGTCCGCGACCGTCAGCAGCTCGGCCCGCCCCTCGACCGCCCCGGCCCAGTCGGCGGGCAGCGCCGAGGCGCCGTACGCGGCCCCGACCAGGTTGCCGCAGACCGCACCGGTGGAGTCGCTGTCCCCGGAGTGGTTCACTGACAGCAGCAGCGCGGTGCGCACCGGATCGGGGTCGAGGGTGGCCGCCAGCAGCGAGTACACCGCGATGGCCAGGCACTCCTCGGCGATCCAGCCGAGCCCGACCCGCTCCACGGTGTCCGCCGAGGGCTCGGCCTCCTGGGCCAGCCGCACCGCCCGGGCCAGCGCCTGCACGGTCTCCTTGGACTTCGGCAGCTCGCGGATCTGCTCCACCGTCTCGCCGACCGCCGCCCACGGCTCCGTCCCGGCCGCCAGCCGCTCGATGAGCGCCGCGAAGGCGCCCGCGGCGAGATAGCCGGTCGGGTGCCCGTGGGTGAGCTGGGCGCACTGCACGGCCAGCCCGAAGGACTGCTCGGCCCCGAGCCGGGCCAGCCCGAACGGCGCCGCGCGCATCACCGAACCGCAGCCCTTGGAGCCGGGGTTGATCGGCCCCGGGCTCCCGATCGGGGCCGGCGCCTCGAACTCCGGGTGCTCGGACACCCCGCTCAGGCAGGCGTTGCCGGGCGCCCGCCGCGCGTACAGGAACGGCCGGCCGAGCAGCCAGCCGTCGTACGGGCGCGGCTGCGGCCCGGTGTCCGGGGCGCCCTGGTACTGGGTCCGCAGCCAGCGCCGGTAGGCGCCGTGCACGGCCTCCGGCACCGAGCCGCCGCCGCCGGACCAGCCGCGGACGAAGCCGCGGATCAGGCCCTCCGCGGTGAACAGCGTCATCTGGGTGTCGTCGGTGACCTCCACCGACCCGGCGCTCCCGGACGGCAGCGCCGTCACGCCCTGCGGGCCGAACCGCTCCTGGATCTGGTGGAGCTGCTGGAACTCCACCGGCCAGCCCAGGGCGTCGCCGATCGCGCCTCCGAGCAGCGCGCCGCGCACCCGGTCCCGGTATCCGGACTCCGCCGCCGACTCCGTCACGTCGAATCCCCCTTCGTTCGTGGCGGGTCGTTTCTATCAGGCGGACGGCCGGTCGTGGATCTCGCCCCGCCCGTGCAGGGCGGCCCGGTCGGCCGCGGCCCGCCCGGCCGCCCAGCCCTCGCCGTCGCTGACCCGGACCCGCTGGGAGACCAGCTTCGGGAACAGCCGGCCGACCTCGTCGTCCACCGCCGCCGAGCGGGCGGCCAGCGCGGGCAGCAGCCGCTCGTCGGGCAGCAGCTGCTCCTCGGTGCCGTCCTCGCGCAGGTGGCGGCCGGCCGCGGCGGCGCTGGTGGCCCGCTCGGTGGCGGCGGTCAGCCGCTCGCGGATCCGGGCCGCGTACGCGACCAGGAAGGACTGCCGGAACGCCTTGCTGCGCGAGTCCTTGCCGGACCCGGCCTTGTTGAGCGCGTGGGTGGCCTGCACCAGCAGCGAGGTGTAGAGCAGTTCGACGCCGTCCAGGTCCCCGTCGAAGCCGATCACGGTGCAGAAGCCGAACTCCTTGGCCCACACCACCCGGCACCGGTTGGCCGCCGCGACCGCGTCCAGCAGCATCGTCTTGGGCCCCTCGTACGGGTTGTCCACGCCGATCCGCAGCGCCGCCGGGGTGTTCCGGTCGGCCCCGGCGGCGGCCAGCAGCGCGTCGTCGATGCTGTGCTGGGCCATCAGCTGCTGGGCCTTGGCGGTCAGTGCCTCGGCCTCCTCCGGGAACTCGGTGGACTCGGCCTTGGCCAGCAGCGCACGGATCCGCGCCAGCATCCGCGGCTCGCCGGTCACCGGCCCGGCCGGGCGTCGTACCGGCCCGGCCTGCCCCGGCTGCCCGGGGGCGGGGCCGACCGGGGCGATCGGGGGCAGCCGGCCCCAGCTGCGCAGCAGCTCCAGCAGGGCGGTGGCGAGCGCGAAGCGGTCCAGCCGGTGGCGGTGGGCGAAGGCGCCGAGGTACTGCTCGTCGGCGGGCCACCAGACCTCGGCCTCCAGCTCGCGCAGCTGCTCCTGCCAGCGCCGGTCCAGGGTGGCGGCGGGGTGGCGGCGGCCCTCGGCGGCGATCAGGTCCACCGCGAGCGCCAGGTGGACGGGCTTGAGCCCGCGCCGCACCACCCGCACCAGGTCGGCCGGGCGCCAGCCCGCCGACCAGCAGCGGCCCACCGCGGTGTCCGCGTACCCGAGCACCGCCCGGCTGACCGCCGGCCACTGCCCGGCCGAGGCGGCCAGCAGCGAGGCCCCGGTGTCCAGGGCGAGGTCCAGTCCCTCGTCGGGGACGGTGAGCACCGAGCGCACCGCCTGCTCCAGCAGCGGCCCGGCGTTCCCGTCGCCCTGCTGCGCGCGCTTGCCCACGGTGTGTCCCTGCTCTCCTCGACGGCCCGGCCCCTCCGGCCCATGATGCCGGAGCGGCCGGGCCGACCGGGCTACCGCTCGATGGCCTTGGCCATGATCTCCGGCACACGCTCCAGCAGCCGGGGGGCCGCCAGCCGGATGCCGAGGGTGGCGACCAGGGCGCCGTAGGCCGGGCCGAGCAGCAGCAGCGGCCAGGTCGGCCCGTCCGAGAGCAGCGCCCAGAGCAGGTAGCCGCCGACCGGCAGCGAGAGCACCGCGACGCCGAGCATCGAGCCGAACTGGTTGAGCAGGATCAGCCCGCCCTGCCCGGGGGCGGCGTTGCGCATCGGGTTGCTGTCGGCCGGCATGGTGTACGGCGCGAGCACGCTGAACACCGAGCCGAGCGCGATGCCGCCGCCGAGCACCGCCAGCGCGAGGCCGAGGGCGGACGGCAGTTCGCTCCAGCCGCCGGTGACGGCGGCCAGCACCAGCCCGAGCAGCACCGTCACCGGCACGGCGTACGACAGCACCGCGTACGCCCGGCCGCGCAGTTCGTCCCGGGCGTCGGCCGGGGTGCGCAGGGTGGCGGCGACCATCCAGAACGCCGAGCCGTCCATGCCGAACAGGTTGAGCATCTGCAGCCCGAGGAAGGTCCCGGTCATCGCCAGCAGGTAGACGCTCGACCAGCCCTGCACCACCGACAGCAGGCAGATCACCAGCGTCATCCCGACGCTGGTGAACAGCGCGGCCTTGGCCCGCGGCTCGCGCCAGGCGTACCGCAGGTGGCGCTGCATCACCGCGCCGGTGCGGCCCTCGGGCAGGAAGCGCCAGCCCCGGGAGCTCTGCACCCCGCGGGCCACCTCCAGGGTGGAGGAGTCGGCGGTGACCATCAGCTCCTGGAGGCTGCCCCGCCACCAGCGCAGCAGCAGGAGGAGCAGCGCGCCGGCCGCGGCGAGCTGGAGCAGCGCCGCCCCGTACTCGCCCGCGCCGACGCTGCGGGGGGCGTCGGCGGCGCTGACCGGCGGGATCCAGCGCAGCACCGCGGCGATCGGCTTGAGCGGGCTGAGGTCGATGTCCCGGCCGTGCTGCCGGCCGAAGATGCTCTGCGAGCCGACATTGGCGCCCTGGACGAGCAGGGCGAAGGCCAGTCCGCCGAAGATCGCGAAGTCCTTGCCGCGCCGGCTGGAGAGCATCCGGGCGTTCCCGGCCGCGACCGCCCGGGACAGCGTGACCAGGCAGAGCAGGGCGAGCGGCACGGCGACCACCGCGGCGGCGGCGGAGGCGCCGCCGGTGGCCCCGGACAGCACCGCGCCGGTCACCAGCACCAGGCTGATCAGCGGACCGGGCCCGATCAGCGAGGCCAGCAGCGAGCCGCGCAGCAGCGGGCCGGGCCGCAGCGGCAGCATGGTGAGCCGGGTCGGGTCGGCGCTCTCGTCGCTGGAGAACAGGAACAGCGGCAGCGCGGCCCAGCCCAGGGTGAGCACGCCGACCAGCATCACCCCGGTGTTGCCGGAGCCCTCGTAGCGCCCGTTGAGCATCGCCATGCCGAAGGCGACCAGGCCCGCGACGGCCAGGCCGAGGACGCCGCCGACGACGTACACGGCCGCCCGGCCCCGGCTGCGGCGCAGCCCGTTGCGCAGCAGCCGCAGCTTGAGCGCGACCAGGCCGCGGACCACCGTCCGGTCGTCCGGCACGGCGGTGACGGGCGCGGTGCCGGCGGTCACCGGGCGTCCCCGGTGCGGCCGCCGCCGAGCCAGCCGAGGGCCTGGCCGTCGTCCTCGCGGACGCCGATCAGCTCCAGGAAGGCCGCGTGCAGGCTGCGTCCGCCGCGGACGGAGTCCAGCGGGCCCTGGGCGATCACCCGGCCCGCGTTGACCACGGCGACCCAGTCGCAGAGCTGCTCGACCAGCTCCATCACGTGGCTGGAGAAGACCACGGTGGAGCCGGCCGCCGCGTACCGCTTGAGCACGCCGCGGATGGTCTGGGCGGAGACCGGGTCGACGCCCTCGAAGGGCTCGTCCAGGAACAGCACGTCGGGGTTGTGCAGCAGCGCGGCGGCCAGCCCGATCTTCTTGCGCATGCCGGTGGAGTAGTCGGCGACCAGCTTGTCGGCGTCCCGGCCGAGGTCCAGGACGGCCAGCAGCTCCTCGGCGCGGCGGTCCACCTCGGCGCCGGGCAGGCCGCGCAGCCGGCCGGTGTACTGGAGCAGTTCGCGCCCGCTGAGCCGCTCGAACATCCGCAGGCCCTCGGGCAGGATGCCGATCCGGGCCTTGACCGTGACCGGGTCGGCCCAGACGTCGGTGCCGTGCACCAGCACGGTGCCCTGGTCGGGCCGGAGCAGGCCGGTGACCATGGACAGCGTGGTGGTCTTGCCGGCACCGTTCGGCCCGACCAGGCCGATGAACGACCCGGCCGGGAGCTCCAGGCTGAGCCCGGCGACGGCGGCCTGGGTGCCGAAGTGCTTCCACAGCCCCTGGATGCTGACGGCGGACGGGGTGCCCGGTCCGGGCCGGTCGGCGGCGGTCGGTTCGGAGGGCGACGGTTCTGACGCCTGCATGGCGGCCTTCTGTCTCTGGTCGTGGGGTGGACGTGCGGTGGCGGGGGTGCTCCGGAGCCCAGCGTGGCACCGGCCCGACGGGCTGTCGCCTGCTTTGAGCATCCCCTGAGCCTGTCCGCCGAACGGGTGAGGCGCGCCGCACGGCGGTGATCTCCGGGAGCTGCCGGTCGGATTCGGCAACTACTCAGTTCCCCGGTTCGTCCTGCACTATGAGGACCAGTGAGCGCGCGGGGGTGCCGCGGCGCCCGGGAGGTGGCGGATGTCCGTTCAACCGTGGGGCGAGTCCCGCCCCGCCGATCGGTACGGCCGGAGGGTGCCCGGCGGGCAGCCCGCGCCGACCCCGCAGTCGGCGATGCGGGCCGGCCACGCCGACCGGGACCGGACGGTGGACGTGTTGAAGGCCGGGTTCGCCGAGGGCCGGCTGTCCGCCGAGGAGTACGGGCAGCGCCACGAGGCGGCCGCCCGGGCGGTGACCTACGGCGAGCTGGCCGCGTTGGTGGCCGACCTGCCGTCCGGGCCGATGGCGGCGCCGTTGCAGGCCGCGCAGCCCGTCCCGGCGACCTTCCTGGTGCCGCCGCCGGTGCCGCAGGCCCGGCCCACCAGCGTGCTGGCGGTGGTCTCCCTGGTGTGCGGCCTGACCGGCTTCCTGGCGCTGCCGGTGGTGCCCGCGGTGGTCACCGGCCACCTCGCCCGCAAGCAGATCCGCGAGCGCAACATGGACGGGGACTGGGCGGCGGTGCTGGGGCTGGTGCTCGGCTACCTGGGCGGCGCCTTCTGGCTGCTGGTGATCATGCTGGGCATCTAGGGCGGCCCCGCTGGCGGGTGCCCGCCGACTGTGGTAGAGCGGGTGGAGGGCGGCCCGACACCGGCCGGTCGCGTACGGGACACCGGGGCGACACCCGGCCGAAGGCCGCGACCTGCGGCGTTGCATTTGTTTTGACCGAGCCCCATGCGCTAGGTACGCTCTGACCTTGTGCCTGGGGTGTCCCCGGGTCCTTGTGCGTGCATGCACACCGGTCGCCGCGCCGAGCCGGAGCGCCTCAAAGCGCGCCGCGCGTAGAGCGCCGTCGCTGTACATCAGCCATGGGATTCCGTGTCGGAAAAAGCCCAACACACCCGACCGCGTGGGTCGACCACGGGGTTGTGTGCAAGGGAGACACCGCAGGTTAGTTCCACCAAGCCTTGGCACACAGAAAACGGAGAAACGGTGCCTACGATCCAGCAGCTGGTCCGAAAGGGCCGGCAGGACAAGGTCGAGAAGAACAAGACTCCCGCGCTGAAGGGTTCCCCGCAGCGCCGTGGGGTCTGCACGCGTGTGTACACGACCACCCCGAAGAAGCCGAACTCGGCGCTTCGTAAGGTCGCCCGTGTGCGCCTCACCAGCGGGATCGAGGTCACCGCTTACATCCCGGGCGAGGGCCACAACCTGCAGGAGCACTCCATCGTGCTGGTGCGCGGTGGTCGTGTGAAGGACCTTCCTGGTGTCCGCTACAAGATCATCCGCGGTTCGCTCGACACCCAGGGTGTCAAGAACCGCAAGCAGGCTCGCAGCCGCTACGGCGCCAAGAAGGAGAAGTAAGAATGCCTCGTAAGGGCCCCGCCCCGAAGCGCCCGGTCATCATCGACCCGGTCTACGGCTCCCCGGTCGTCACCCAGCTGGTCAACAAGATCCTGCTGCACGGCAAGCGCTCCACCGCCGAGCGGATCGTCTACGGCGCCCTCGAGGGCGTCCGTGAGAAGACCGGCTCGGACCCGGTCGTCACGCTCAAGCGTGCGCTGGAGAACGTCAAGCCGGCCCTCGAGGTCAAGTCCCGCCGTGTCGGTGGCGCGACCTACCAGGTTCCGGTCGAGGTCCGTCCGGGCCGCGCCAGCACCCTGGCGCTGCGCTGGATGGTCGGTTACTCCCGCGCCCGTCGCGAGAAGACCATGACCGAGCGCCTGATGAACGAGATCCTCGACGCCAGCAACGGCCTGGGCGCTTCCGTGAAGCGTCGTGAGGACACCCACAAGATGGCCGAGTCCAACAAGGCCTTCGCGCACTACCGCTGGTAGTCCGTACCCCGTCACTAGACAGAGAGAGAACGAGCCACCATGGCTGCAACCTCCCTTGACCTCGCCAAGGTCCGCAACATCGGGATCATGGCGCACATCGACGCGGGCAAGACCACCACCACCGAGCGGATCCTGTTCTACACCGGTGTGTCGTACAAGATCGGTGAGGTCCACGATGGCGCTGCCACCATGGACTGGATGGAGCAGGAGCAGGAGCGCGGCATCACGATCACGTCGGCCGCGACGACCTGTCACTGGACCGTCGACGATGCCGACCACACCATCAACATCATCGACACCCCGGGTCACGTCGACTTCACCGTCGAGGTGGAGCGTTCGCTGCGCGTCCTCGACGGTGCCGTGACGGTGTTCGACGGTGTCGCCGGTGTCGAGCCCCAGTCCGAGACCGTGTGGCGGCAGGCTGACCGCTACGGCGTTCCGCGTATCTGCTTCGTCAACAAGCTGGACCGCACGGGCGCGAACTTCTTCTTCTGCGTCGACACCATCGTGGAGCGCCTCGGCGCCACCCCGCTGGTGATGCAGCTGCCGATCGGTGCCGAGGCGGACTTCCAGGGCGTTGTCGACCTGGTCCGCATGAAGGCGCTGGTCTGGTCGGCCGAGGCCGCCAAGGGCGAGATGTACGACATCGTCGACATCCCGGCCGACCTGCAGGACCAGGCCGACGAGTACCGCGAGCAGCTGATCGACACCGTGTCGAACTTCAGCGACGCGGTCATGGAGCTCGCCCTGGAGGGCGAGGAGATCCCGGTCGAGCTGCTGCAGGACGCGATCCGCAAGGGCACCCTGAACTCGGACTTCACCCCGATCTTCTGCGGTACCGCCTTCAAGAACAAGGGCGTTCAGCCCCTGCTCGACGCGGTCGTCAAGTACCTGCCGTCGCCGCTGGACATCGAGTCCATCGAGGGCACCAAGCCGAACGACCCGGACACCAAGATCTCCCGCAAGGCCTCGGACGAGGAGCCCCTCGCCGCCCTTGCGTTCAAGATCATGTCCGACCCGCACCTCGGCAAGCTCACCTTCGTCCGGATCTACTCCGGTCGCCTGGAGTCCGGCACCTCGGTGCTGAACGCCGTCAAGGGCAAGAAGGAGCGCATCGGCAAGATCTACCGCATGCACGCGAACAAGCGTGAGGAGATCGAGTCGGTGGGCGCCGGCGACATCGTCGCCGTCATGGGCCTCAAGCAGACCACCACCGGTGAGACGCTGGCCGACGAGAAGAACCCGGTCATCCTGGAGTCCATGGACTTCCCGGCCCCGGTCATCCGCGTCGCCATCGAGCCCAAGTCCAAGGGTGACCAGGAGAAGCTGGGTGTCGCCATCCAGCGTCTCGCCGAGGAGGACCCGTCCTTCCAGGTCAACACGGACGAGGAGACCGGCCAGACCATCATCGCGGGTATGGGCGAGCTGCACCTCGAGGTGCTCGTCGACCGTATGCGCCGTGAGTTCAAGGTCGAGGCCAACGTCGGCAAGCCGCAGGTCGCGTACCGCGAGACGATCCGTCAGGCCGTCGAGCGCATCGACTACACCCACAAGAAGCAGACCGGTGGTTCCGGTCAGTTCGCCAAGGTGCAGATCGCGATCGAGCCGCTCGAGCAGGCCGAGGGCTACGAGTTCGTCAACAAGGTCACCGGTGGCCGCGTTCCGCGCGAGTACATCCCGTCGGTCGACGCCGGTTGCCAGGAGGCCATGGAGTTCGGCATCCTCGCGGGCTACCCGCTCCAGGGTGTCCGCGTGAGCCTGCTCGACGGTCAGGCGCACGACGTCGACTCCTCCGAGCTCGCGTTCAAGATCGCCGGTTCGATGGCCTTCAAGGAAGGCGCGAAGAAGGCCAAGCCGGTCCTCCTCGAGCCGATGATGGCCGTCGAGGTCACCACGCCCGAGGACTACATGGGCGACGTGATCGGCGACATCAACTCTCGCCGTGGCCAGATCCGGTCCATGGACGAGCGTCACGGTGCCCGCGTCGTCACGGCGCTGGTGCCCCTCTCCGAGATGTTCGGCTACGTCGGTGACCTGCGCAGCAAGACCTCTGGTCGCGCGAGCTACTCGATGCAGTTCGACTCGTACGCCGAGGTCCCCAAGGCCGTGGCTGAGGAGATCATCGCCAAGTCCAAGGGCGAGTGACGTCCCGATATTCGGGATGATTCACACCCCTTAGGCTGTTAGGAGGCGACCCGGGAGGATCCGTCCGGATCCTCCCGGGACCTCCGGCCCCCCACACCCACGGGGCGGCGCGAGGTGCTTCGGGCACCCGGGCCGGGCCCGAATCAAAGACCAACTGACGTCAGCACGGCGTACAGGAACTGTCCTCAGGAGGACTCAGTGGCCAAGGCGAAGTTCGAGCGGACGAAGCCCCACGTCAACATCGGCACCATCGGTCACATCGACCACGGCAAGACCACGCTGACCGCGGCCATCACCAAGGTGCTGCACGACGCGTACCCGGAGATCAACCCCTTCACGCCGTTCGACCAGATCGACAAGGCCCCGGAGGAGCGTCAGCGCGGTATCACCATCTCGATCGCGCACGTCGAGTACCAGACCGAGGCGCGCCACTACGCCCACGTCGACTGCCCGGGTCACGCTGACTACATCAAGAACATGATCACCGGTGCCGCCCAGATGGACGGCGCCATCCTGGTGGTCGCCGCCACCGACGGCCCGATGCCGCAGACCAAGGAGCACGTCCTCCTGGCCCGCCAGGTCGGCGTTCCGTACATCGTCGTCGCCCTGAACAAGGCCGACATGGTGGACGACGAGGAGATCCTGGAGCTCGTCGAGCTCGAGGTCCGTGAGCTGCTCTCCGAGTACGAGTTCCCGGGCGACGACCTGCCGGTCGTCCGCGTCTCCGCGCTGAAGGCGCTGGAGGGCGACAAGGAGTGGGGCGAGAAGCTCCTCGGCCTCATGCACGCGGTCGACGAGAGCATCCCGACCCCGGCCCGCGCCGTGGACCAGCCGTTCCTGATGCCGATCGAGGACGTCTTCACGATCACCGGTCGTGGCACCGTCGTCACCGGTCGTATCGAGCGTGGCATCCTCAAGGTCAACGAGACTGTCGACATCATCGGCATCAAGGAGACCAAGACCACCACCACGGTCACCGGCATCGAGATGTTCCGCAAGCTGCTCGACGAGGGCCAGGCCGGTGAGAACGTCGGTCTGCTGCTCCGTGGCATCAAGCGCGAGGATGTCGAGCGCGGCCAGGTCATCATCAAGCCGGGTTCGGTCACGCCGCACACCGACTTCGAGGCCCAGTCCTACATCCTGTCGAAGGACGAGGGTGGCCGCCACACCCCGTTCTTCAACAACTACCGCCCGCAGTTCTACTTCCGTACCACGGACGTGACCGGCGTCGTGACCCTCCCCGAGGGCACCGAGATGGTCATGCCGGGCGACAACACCGCCATGACCGTCGCGCTGATCCAGCCGATCGCCATGGAGGAGGGCCTCAAGTTCGCCATCCGTGAGGGTGGCCGCACCGTCGGCGCCGGCCAGGTCACCAAGATCATCAAGTAATTGATGCTCTGACCTGCCTGCCCCGTCAGGCTCGTCCGAAGGGCCCCACGCACCTTGCGGTGCGTGGGGCCCTTCGGCGTCCAACCCGGCGCTCACCTGGGCGCACTTCTTCTCACGGGCACCTCATGGCCGACTGTTATGGTCGGCTCACCATCCAGCCCCGCCGTCGCGGAAAGTGGGATCCAACGCATGTCTACGGCACCGCTGTTGTCGGTCGTGATGCCGATCTACAACGAGCAGGAGGCGCTCCCGCTCACCGTCGAGCGACTGCGTCCGATCCTGGACGGGCTGGGGGTCGACTACGAGGTCGTCGGCGTGGACGACGGCAGCCGGGACGCCACCCCCGTGCTGATGCAGAAGATCCGGCAGGACTGGCCGGAGTTCCGCATCGTCCGCTTCGCCCGCAACTCCGGGCACCAGGCCGCCCTCACCGCGGGCATCCACCGGGCGCTCGGCGACTACGTGGTCAGCATCGACGCCGACCTCCAGGACCCGCCGGAGAAGATCCCGGAGATGCTCGGCCTGGCCCGCGAGCAGGGCCTCGACGTGGTCTACGGTGTGCGCGGGGACCGCGGCACCGACACCGCCTTCAAACGCCGCAGCGCGGGCGCGTACTACTGGCTGATGCGCCGCCTGGTCGGCAAGCGGATGCCCAACCAGGCCGGCGACTTCCGACTGCTCAGCCGGGCCGCCGTGGACGCCCTCAAGCAGCTGCCCGAGCACCAGCCGGTCTACCGGCTGCTGGTGCCGTGGCTCGGCTTCCCCAGCGGCGAGGTCGTCTACGTCCGCGAGGAGCGGGTGGCCGGCGGCACCCACTACCCGCTGTCCAAGATGGTCCGGCTCGCGCTGGACAGCATCACCAACTTCTCCGCCGCCCCGCTGCGACTGGCCACCTACCTCGGCCTGGTCAGCTTCGTGGTCTGCATCGCGCTGGGGATCCACGCCACCGTCTCGTACGCGCTCGGCTCGACGGTGCCCGGCTGGTCCTCGCTGTTCATCGGGATGCTCTTCCTCGGCGGGGTGCAGCTGATCTGCGTCGGGCTGCTGGGGGAGTACGTCGGCCGGATCTACTCGGCGGTGCAGAACCGCCCGACCTACTTCGTCGGCTACGACTCGGCCGAGGACGACGACGAGCGGGGCCGGGGCCGGTGACGCTGACCGAGGAGCCCGGCGGGCCCACCTCCGGGGCCCGCCGGCAGCTGCCGTCCTTCCTGGTCATCGGCGTCCTCAGCACCGTCTTCTACCTGGGGCTGTTCGTCGTCGCGCGGTGGTTCACCGACCCGCAGGTGGCCAACCTGATCGCCCTGGCGGTCAGCGCGGTGGCCAACACCGCGGCCAACCGGCGCTTCACCTTCGGGGTGGTCGGCTCGCAGGGGATGGTCCGCCACCAGTTGCAGGGCGCCGTCGCCTTCCTGATCGGGCTCGGCCTCAGCTCCGGGGTGCTCGCCCTGCTCGACCGGGTGGTGCCGGACGCCTCCCGGCCGGTGGAGGTCGGCGGACTGGTCGTCGCCAACGGGCTGGCCACGGTCGCCCGGTTCGTCCTGTTGAAGGTCTGGGTCTTCCGCGGCGGGCAGTCGGACCGCTCCGGGGCCTGACCAGCGGATCCGCTCCACCGCCGGTCCTCCGGCGTCCCCGGGCCCGGCGGGCCGTGTGCGTGCGTGGTGGTTCGCAGGCGCCGCACAGGCCCCCTGGGAGGTCTGGACCAATGCGGCCCTCGGTATGCTGGGCGTTTGCAGCCTGCCCGCAGACAGTGGCGGATGTCCGGACCCGGTAGGGGGGAGACGGGCGGCAGGAACTTGACCGGAGGGGCACGGCACCGTGTCGACCATACAGAGCTCACCCGACAGCGAGACCGGGCGCAGAACCGTGCCGCCGGGACCGCCGTCCTCGCCGGCCGGCAGCGGACGGCCACGGCGCAACCCGCTCGTCCTGGCAGGCGGGCTCGCCCTGTCCTGGCTGGTGCCGGCCGGTCTGGTCGCGCTGCACCTGGGCGTCGTGCTGCTGCCGCTGCTGCTGCTCGCGATCGCCGCCGTGATCAGGGTCGGCGGTGTGCTGCTCGACCGGCTCTTCGTCGCCGGGCTGATCCTGGCCGGCTCCGTGCTGACCTTCGGCCTGGTCTTCTCGCTCTGGCCCTGGGGCCTGTCGCCGACGGCCACCACCGGTGTGCTGTTCAGCGTGCTGACCACGGCCGCGTGGGCCGCCGGGCGCGCCCCCCGGCTGCCACTGCGCTTCCGCTGGTCGGACCTGCTGGTGGTGGGCACCTTCGCCGGGATGTGGCACTACCTGTTCCACCCGGTCGCCGGCGCGTCGGCCGCCGAGCGGGTCGCCTTCCTCGCCACGTCGGAGGACCGGCTCGCGCACTTCTCCTTCTTCTCCGCCATCCAGGGCGTCGGGGGCTTCGCCTTCTTCCACCAGGAAGCCGCCAGGTCGTACCTGATCCCGCCGTCCGAGGTGACCTACCCGCAGGGCTCGCACTTCCTGCTCGCCTGGATCGACGGGCTGGTCCACTCCGCCGCCGACCCCGGCGACATGATCCACACCATGAACCGGTACTTCCTGTACCTGCTGGTGGCGTACGCGCTGTTCTGCACCGTGCTGGTCTGGGCGGCCCGCTGGATCGGCGGGCCGCGGCTGCGCGGCTGGCGGGCGGCGGCGGTCTGCGCGACCGTCGGCTCGATCATGTTCGCCACCAACTACCTGGACCTGCTGGTCCACGGCTTCGACTCGACCTTCATCGGCCTGCTGCTGATCGCGCTCGCGCTCGCGGTGCTGATCCGGCCGGCGATGGGCCGCACCGAGTTCGTGCTGGTCGCCTCCGCCGGGCTGATCTCCGTCACCTACACGTACAACATCTACGGCGCGTTCGTCGGCGTGCCGCTGCTGGGCGCGCTGGTCGTGCACCGGCGCAGGTTCGCCGGGCGCTGGTGGTGGGTCCTCGGCGCGCTGGCGTGCGCGCTGGGCGTGGCCGCGCTGCCGAGCATCCTCTCGGTGATGGGCAACCTGGACGTCGGCAGCGCCTCGAACATGAGCGGCCCGAGCGTCAGCGCCGACCGCTCGATCCTCATCGGCGGCGGGCTGCTCGGGCTGCTGGCGGCGGCCATGCCGCGCAACCGCCGCACCGCCACCGGTCAGGCGCACCTGGCCGTGCTGCTCGGCACCGGCGCGGTGCTCAGCGCCTTCGCCGCTTACCAGCTGCACAGCATCGGCCGGTACTCGTACTACTTCCACAAGATGACGGCCGTCGGCGTGGTGGTCGCCCTGATCTCGGTCGGTGCGGTCGGGGCCATGCTGCAGACCTCCTCCCGGGGCAGCGGCCGGGTACTGCCCCGGCGCCTGGGCGAACTCGTCCTCTCCGGACTGGCCGTCGCTGCCGCGCTCAGCATGTTCGCCAACGTCCAGTGGGGCTTCCTGGCGACCAAGGACAGCCCGTCCGCCTGGTCCACCAACCCGCTGGTGGCCTGGAGCCGTGGTGAGTTCGAGAGCGACATGGGCCCGAAGGGCATCGAGGGGCTGGCCCCGCTGCGCGGCAACGGTCCGGTGATCGCCCTCGTGTCCAACGACGACTACAAGAACCTCAAGGCCACCTGGCTCGCCTCGCTGCTGAACCGGCGCGGCGGCGACATGAAGGCGCTGTACGACGTCCACTGGGTGGACATCGGCGGTCCGCAGGTGAAGGAGGAGGAGTACCAGCGCTCCCTCGGGCGGCTCAAGGGCGCCATCGAGCAGCTCCCGGCGCCGCACCCGACGCCGACCGTTCTGACCGCCGACCGGTCCGTGGGCGAGCGGATCAAGCGGGACCTGGCGAAGCAGGGCGTGACGGTCAATGTGGTGAGTGATCAGGGGCTCCTCTGGGCGCAGCCCTGGGGCCGCACCTTCCCCGGGGGCTGACATGGACTCCGGCGAGGGGGCCGGTGGGGGACGGACGCGCACCGGGCATTCACGGCCACCCGCTACTATTCACAGCAATCGCACGGTCCGGCCGGCCTCGTGCGGAGGCGTGTGGCAAGGCCGGCCGGTGAATTCGGTGGTCATGTGATGAAGAACCCGATCGCCAAGCTGCTTGGGGCGCTTCCCCCGGGGGCGCGGCTCGTGGTCGGTGGCACGGTCGTGCTCGGAGCTTCGGCGTACGTCTACATGGCGCTCGTGGGCTACAGCCTGAGCGCTGTGGGCAAGGCCAACGTCACCATGCTGTGGACCATCGTGATGTCCGTGGGGTGGGGACTCTTCCAGCCGGTCGAGCTCGAACTGACCCGGCTGGTGGCCGCCCGCAAGGTGGCCGGGCACGGGGCGTTGCCCGCGGTGCGCCGGATGCTGCTGCTCGCGATGGCGCTCCTGGTCGCGGTGTGCGCGCTGCTGGCCGCGGCCGCCGGGCCGGTCGCCGACCTGCTGTTCAGCGGTGACAAGGCACTGGTGGTCGCCCTGGCCGGCGGCCTGGCCGGTCTCGCGGTGAGCTCGGTGGCCCGCGGTGCGCTGGCCGGCCTCGGGCTGTTCGGCCCGTACGGCACCCAGCTGGCGGTCGACGGCGGGCTGCGGATCGGCCTGGCCGCGGTGGCCGCGGCGGCCGGCCTGCACTCGGCGCTGGCCTTCGGCCTGATCCTCTTCGTCTCCCCGCTGGCCGCCTCGCTGATCGGCCTGCGGGGCACCCTCGCGGACCGCACCCCCGGCCCGGAGGTGCCCTGGAAGCAGCTGACCAGCGGCCTCGGCCTGCTGATCGCCTCGGTGATGCTCAGCCAGCTGGTGGTCAACGCGACCGTGGTCTGCGTGCGCCTGCTCTCGCCGAAGCACTCCGAGGCCTCCGACGCGCTGGTCTTCGCGATCGGCCAGGCGGTGGTGATGGCCCGGGCGCCGCTGTTCGCCTACAGCGCCTTGCAGGCCTCGATGGTCTCCGCGCTGTCCGGCGCCGCCGCGGCCGGCGACCACGCCGAGTTCCGCAAGGTGCTGACCCGCACCACCGCGATCGTCGCCGCGATGTGCATCGGCGGCGGGCTGCCGGTGATCGTGCTCGGCTCCGAGCTCAACCCGCTGCTGTTCAACGCCAAGGACGTGCTCGGCCCGCTGGACTTCGTCTGGCTGGTGTTCGGAACGCTCTGCTACGTCCTCGCGACGGTCTTCGGCCAGGCGCTGATGTCGAGCGCCCAGCACCGTCGCCAGCTGGTCGGTTGGACCGCCGGTTCCGTAGCATTGGTGGCTGTCGCACTCGCACCGGGCGACGTGGGCCTCCGGGCGGAGCTCGCGTACCTGGCGGGCTCACTGGTCAGTGCCGTCCTGATGTTGTGGTCGCTGTACCGCGCCTTCCCCTCCCGCCCCGCCGCCGTACCGACCGAGCCGTCGGCAGCAGAGCCGCTGCGGACCTCCTGAGGCCATGACCATCACCGACAGACAGACCCGAGGCACGGGCCGCCGTGCCGTTCGCCAAGCATGGAGCACCTGTGTCCGAGTATGACAACGTCTGGCTGGTGATCCCGGCCTACAACGAAGGCCAGGTGATCGCCGAGGTCGTGGAGGGGGCACGCAAGACCTTCCCGAACATCGTGGTGATCGACGACGGCTGCACCGACGACACGGCCCAGCACGTCATGACGACCGGCGCCCACCTGGTGCGGCACCCGGTCAACCTGGGCCAGGGCGCCGCACTGCAGACCGGTCTGAAGTACGCGCTGGCCCAGGAGGGCGCCGAGTACTTCGCGACCTTCGACGCGGACGGCCAGCACCAGACCGGCGACGTCGAGAAGATGGTGGCGCTGCTGCGTGCGGGCGAGGCCGACATCGTGCTCGGCTCCCGCTTCATCGAGCAGACCGGTCAGGTGCCGTGGATCAAGCGCGTGGTGCTCCGCACCGCCGCTGCGGTCAGCCCGACCGCCCGTAAGCTCAAGCTCACCGACGCGCACAACGGTCTCCGCGTGATGAACCGTGAGGCCGCCAGCCGGATCAAGATCACCATGAACGGCATGGCGCACGCTTCGGAGATCGTCTCCTTCCTCGCCGGCTCGGACCTCCGGGTCGCCGAGGTCCCGGTGGACATCCTCTACACCGACTACTCGCGCGCCAAGGGCCAGTCCCTGATCAACGGCGTGAACATCCTCTTCGACATCTCGCTGCGGGAGCGTAACCGCCGATGAATCACCTCTGGATCCAGCTGATCCTGGTCGTGGCCGCGGTGGCCATGGCCCTCCTGTTCGTCCGGCGCTGGGACGCCGCGAACACCCGGGCGTGGAAGCGCATCGCCTTCGCGCTGTTCGTGATCGCCAATGTGGTCGCCATCCTGTGGCCGACCGGAGTGACCAAGCTGGCCACCGCGCTCGGCGTCGGCCGCGGCACCGACCTGGTGCTCTACCTGATGGTGATCGCGATGGGCTTCCTGACCCTCAACACCTACCTGCGCTTCCGCTCGCTGGAGAAGAAGCTCACCGACCTGGCCCGCACCGTGGCCATCACCGAGGGCGTCCGTCACAACAACGACCGCCTCGACGCCCCGGTCGGCTCCGACCGCTGACCGGGCGTACCCCGTTCGGCGGGGGAGGAGTACGAGGAAGGGCCGCATCCACCGGGTGCGGCCCTTCCTCGTACGGTCGGCCGCCCGGTGCGGTGCCGGATATCGCGGCCGGACGGTCTCGGGAACAGCCCAATGGTGCGTCGTCGGAATGCCCGGGGCGGGCAATGTCCGGATATCGGTGGCGGAATGAGTCGGAAGGGGACGAGCCCGCCCACCGGCCTCCGGAACACGCCGGGTGCACGTGCACGCACGGTGTCGGCGACGTTGCGGGCCTCCCAACGGCCGCCGGCCGGTCGAACAACAGGGCTGGCGCCGGGCCGAGTTGGGCGTGGCCGTCCCGCCTCCCCGGGCCGTCGAGCGGCCCCGCGGCCATTCGGGAGCATTTCGGAATCCGGCGGGGGCGGGTTCCCCGAAGAGGGTTGTGACAGTAGGCTGATAACGTCGGTGATCGTCAACGGAACACCTGGAACAAATCGACGAGGCGGACGTCTTCCGCGCAGAACGGTGATTCCGGGTGAGGTGCGGAAATCCGCTTTTCCGGCGATCGGCCTGAACCCCGGGATCTCCGGGGACCGTTTCTTCCCGATGTCGGCACGTTGACCGCGGGCGGTCGGGCGGCGGCCCGGAGCGGCACCGCGGGACGATCACCGTCCGGAAGCTGGTTGACTTGGTCCGGCCCGGCGGCCGCGGCCGGGCGGCACTCGAGCGTGACCCAGGACCAGGAGGTGCGGCGCCGCCATGAGCGTCGATTTCGTCATCCCGTACTACGGCGACCCGGAGTACCTGTTCGCCACCATCGACAGCATCCGGGCCCAGCACCAGCAGGACTGGCGGCTGACCGTCGTGGATGACCAGTACCCCGGTTTCCGCGCGCAGCAGTACATCGAGAACCTCGAGGACGAGCGGATCCGCTACATCCGCAACGAGGAGAGGCTCGGGCCCAACGGCAACACCTACAAGGCCTCCACCCTGGCCGAGCGCGAGTTCGTCTCGATGATGGGCGCCGACGACCTGCTGGAGCCCGACTACCTGGACGTCGTCCTGGAGCGGATGAAGGCCGACCCGGACGCGATCGCCTGCCAGCCGGGCGTCAAGGTGATGGACAGCGACGGGAACCTGGTGCCCGCGCTGGGCATCGGCGACAAGGTCAAGCGCCGGATCGCCGCCCCGGCCCGCAAGGCCGGCGTGATCAGCGGCGAGGCCGCGGTGAAGAGCCTGCTGGCCGGCAACTGGCTGTACACCCCGTCGCTGCTCTACCGGCAGTCCGCGCTCTCGAAGATCCCGTACCGCCCGGACATCGACGCCGTGCACGACCTGGCGTTCATGGTCGACATGCTGATGGAGGGCGGCAACCTGCTGGTCGACGAGCGGGAGGTGTTCCGCTACCGCCGGCACCAGGCCAGCGACTCCTCCAACCGGGTCAAGGACGGCAAGCGCTTCGACGAGGAGCTGCAGTACTACTCGCTGATCTCCAAGGAGCTGCGCGCCAAGGGCTGGAGCGGCGCCGCCCGCTCCGCCGACCTGCACATCTCCTCCCGGCTGCACGCCCTGATGGTGGCCGCCGGACGCCTGGGCGCGGGTGACTTCTCGCACGCCGGCGCCATGGTCGGACGCGCCATCCGCAGCAGCTGACCACGGCGGATGCGCCCGGAGCGGGACTCCGTCCGGAGTCCCGCCCGCCGCCGGCCGACCTAGGATGTCCGCTGGTCGCCGACCACCCCCTACGCCACTCGTCCGCAGTGGCCACGCACGGAAGTGACTGACATGACTGATCTGGCCACCAGCCCGGTCGGCGGCTCCGAGGAGGAGCGCCGACGACCCGAGGGCGCGGTCGCGGCCCGCCTCGGGAGGATGGACGGCCTGCTGGCGCGCCCCTGGGCGGTCCGCTCGGCCGAGGCCCTGGTCGCGATCGTGGCGGCCTTCGCCTTCACGCTGCTGTGCAGCCGCATCAACGTCAACCCGCTCAACCGGGTCGGCCAGGTCAGCGGGCTGGCGATGCTGCAGAAGTACGCCGCGATAGTGGGCCTGCCGGTCCTCGCGGTGCTGCTGTACGCGGCCTACCGGGGCAGCCTGGCCCGCTACCAGCTGGTCCAGCGGCTCGTCTGCGCGGCCGTGGCCGGTCTGGCCACCGGCGCGGTCGCGGGCGGCATCGCGGTGGCGCTGAACGGCACCCAGTGGGGCCTCGGCGGCCAGGAGGGCGACCCGGGCAACCTCATCGGCATGGCCAACGACATGCTGCGCGGCAAGGGCCTGCCGGGCGTCTACCCGCCCGGCTTCCCGGCGGCGCTGGCCGTCTGGTCGAAGCTGTTCTACGGCGGCATCGGTGGCGGCGGCTACGCGATGAAGGACCTCCAGCTGATCTGCAGCGCGCTGGTCGGCCCGATGGCGTACCTGTCCTGGCGGCTGATGGTGCGCCCGTTCTGGGCGCTGCTGATCGCCGTGCCGTCCGCGATCCTCTTCCTGGACCCGATCCGGCCGTACAGCCACGTCACCATGCTGGTGATGGTCCCGATGCTGGCCGCCGCGCTGCGCGAGCTGCGCCGGGCGCACACGCTGAGCACCCGTTCCAGGCTGCTGCGCGGGGTCGGCTTCGGCGTCTCGTTCGGCCTGATGTTCCTCTGGTACTCGGGCTGGTTCGTCTGGGCCGCGCCGGGCGTGTTCGTACTGGCGCTGTTCCTCGTGCCGTGGCGCAAGGGCGCGGACCGGATCAAGCCGGTGCTGGTGTTCCTGGGCGCGACCCTGGGCAGCGCCGTCGTGGTCGGTGCGCCGCTGTTGTACCAGCTGCTGCGGCTGGGCGCGGAGGCCAAGGACCGGTACGCCTACCTGTCGGTGTACCTCGACCCGGCGTACGTCATGGGCTGGGCCTCGGACCGGGCCGGCGACCTGAACTACCACGACTTCCCGTGGCGCGGTGAGCTGGCCGGACAGAGCGCGTACACCCTGCTGCTGCTGGCCGGCGTCGCGCTGGCGCTCGGTCTCGGGCTGCGCAGCGTCGCGGTCCGGACCACCGCGGCCACCCTGGTCAGCGCCTGGCTGCTGCGCTTCTACTTCGCCTCGCAGATGGCCCAGGCCAAGGCCGTCCAGCTGTTCCCGCGCACCACCTGGATCATCCTGTACGCGCTGATGATCCTCGCCGTGCTCGGCCTGATGTTCGCCGTCCAGCGGACCACCGGCTGGCTGCGCACCGTCCAGCGGGTCGGCACCGACGGCGAGCCCGCTCCGCTCACCCTGCGTCCGGCGGTCACCGGCCGCCTGGCCGCGGGCGCGGTCTGCGCGGTGGCCCTGTTCGGCGCCGTGGGGGCCTCCTGGTCGGTCGACCGCTACATGCCGACCACGGACCCGAAGCACCTCCCGAGCAGCGGCAGCCAGAACGTCGACATGGGCATCGACGCCTGGCGCGCGCACATCCTGGTGAACCGCAACGGCAAGTGCCCCAAGTACGACCCGGCCGGTCCGACCGACTGCGCGCCGGTGAACAAGGGCCTCCACGAGTACAACAACGGCCCGGACAAGGGCCAGCTGTGGTGTGCCAACGTGAGCGGCGACGACTGGGCGACGGTCTGCGGCACCAAGCGTCCTTGGTGACGCACCCCTGCGGCGGGCACCGCCGCTGACGACGGTCACCCCATCGGGGCCGGTGAGGTACGCCTCACCGGCCCCGATTGGCATCCGGGCTGCTCCATGTGGCAGTATGTCCAAGTTGCTCGGTTGAGTGCCGATGCTGCGCGCCTCCCGCCGGGAGGACCGGAAGCGAGTCCCATGTACTCGTCGTTCCCGTGATGGCCGTCAAGCGTGAGTTCTACGCCACGGCAGCTGCGGGGCGAAAGTACGGGAATCTTCCGGGAAGCGTGTGCGGGGCCTCGACCCGGCCGCCTCCACCCCGAAAGTTTGAAACCGACGAAGTGCTTCGCCGGTTTTTTGTAAGCGCGAGTGCGACACGCCCGAGCGCGGGGGTCGGAGGAGGTCGTGCAGTGACTAAGGACAAAGGACTACTGAGTAGCCATGGCGGGACAGAAGATCCGCATCCGGCTCAAGGCCTACGACCACGAGGTCATCGACTCCTCGGCGAAGAAGATCGTCGAGACGGTGATCCGTACTGGTGCGCAGGTCGCAGGCCCGGTGCCGCTGCCCACTGAGAAGAACGTGTACTGCGTCATCCGCTCGCCGCACAAGTACAAGGACTCGCGCGAGCACTTCGAGATGCGCACTCACAAGCGTCTGATCGACATCCTCGACCCCACGCCGAAGACGGTTGACTCGCTCATGCGTCTCGACCTGCCGGCGGGCGTCGACATCGAGATCAAGCTCTGAGAGGCGCACCGAAGATGGCTAAGCAGATTAAGGGCATCCTGGGCGAGAAGCTCGGCATGACCCAGGTCTGGGACGAGAACAACCGGGTCGTCCCGGTGACCGTCGTCAAGGCTGGGCCCAATGTCGTGACCCAGGTCCACACCGCCGACAGCCCGGCCGGCTACGACGCCGTCCAGATCGGCTTCGGCGAGATCGACCCCCGCAAGGTGAACAAGCCCCTCGCGGGCCACTTCGCCAAGGCCGGTGTCACCCCCCGTCGCCACCTGGTCGAGCTCCGTACCTCGGACGCCTCCGAGTACACCCTGGGCCAGGAGATCACCGCCGAGCTGTTCGAGGCGGGTGTCAAGGTCGACGTGACCGGCACCTCCAAGGGCAAGGGCTTCGCCGGTGTCATGAAGCGCCACAACTTCCGGGGCCTCGGCGCCGGTCACGGTGTGCAGCGCAAGCACCGCTCGCCCGGCTCGATCGGTGGCTGCGCCACCCCGGGTCGCGTGTTCAAGGGCGTGAGGATGGCCGGCCGGATGGGCCACGAGCGTGTGACCACCCAGAACCTGACCATCCATGCCGTTGACGCGGAGAAGGGGCTGCTCCTGATCAAGGGCGCAATCCCGGGCCCGAACGGCGGCCTCATCCTCGTCCGCACCGCGGCGAAGGGGCTGTGAGGATATGAGCACCATTGACATCCTGTCGCCCTCGGGCGACAAGACCGGCAGCCTCGAGCTGCCGGCCGAGATCTTCGACGCGAAGGTCAGCGTTCCGCTGATGCACCAGGTCGTCGTGGCGCAGCTCGCTGCGGCCCGTCAGGGCACCCACAAGACCAAGACTCGCGCCGAGGTCCGCGGTGGCGGCAAGAAGCCGTACCGCCAGAAGGGCACCGGCCGCGCCCGTCAGGGCTCGACCCGTGCGCCGCAGTTCGCCGGCGGTGGCGTCGTGCACGGTCCCGTGCCGCGTGACTACTCGCAGCGGACCCCGAAGAAGATGATCGCCGCCGCCCTGCGCGGTGCGCTCACCGACCGGGCCCGCCACAACCGCATTCACGTCATCACCGACGTGACCGCGACCGAGGCGCCGTCGACCAAGGCCGCCAAGGGCCTGTTCGGCAAGATCACCGAGCGCAAGAACGTCCTCCTGGTCGTCGAGCGTTCGGACGAGCTGGGCCTCAAGTCCGCTCGCAACCTGCCGAACGTGCACATCCTGGACGCCGGTCAGCTGAACACCTACGACGTGCTCGTCTCCGACGATGTGGTCTTCACCCAGGCCGCCTTCGAGCGTTTCGTGGCCGGTCCGGCCGCGTCCGCCAAGGCCGTGGCTGCTGAGGGCGAGCTCGAAGGGAGCGCCGCCTGATGGCTGCAGAGATCACGAGCAAGACGTTCACGGACCCCCGTGACGTCCTGGTGAAGCCGGTCATCTCGGAGAAGAGCTACTCGCTCCTCGACGAGAACAAGTACACGTTCGTCGTGTCGCCCGGTGCCAACAAGACCCAGATCAAGCAGGCCGTCGAGGCGGTCTTCTCGGTCAAGGTCGAGTCCGTCAACACGCTCAACCGTCAGGGCAAGCGCAAGCGCTCCAAGACGGGCTTTGGCAAGCGCAAGGACACCAAGCGCGCCATCGTGACGCTGGCTGAGGGCAACCGCATCGACATCTTCGGTGGTCCGGTCTCCTAACGGGGATCGTGATCGTCGATAAGGACGAGGACGAGAGAGCCAAATGGGCATCCGCAAGTACAAGCCGACTACGCCGGGCCGTCGTGGCTCCAGCGTGGCCGACTTCGTAGAGATCACGCGGTCCACCCCGGAGAAGTCGCTGGTTCGCCCCCTGCACAGCAAGGGCGGCCGTAACAACGCCGGTCGGATCACCGTTCGCCACCAGGGTGGCGGCCACAAGCGCGCCTACCGCGTGATCGACTTCCGTCGTCACGACAAGGACGGCGTGCCGGCGAAGGTCGCGCACATCGAGTACGACCCGAACCGCACCGCGCGCATCGCGCTCCTGCACTACCTGGACGGCGAGAAGCGCTACATCATCGCGCCGCGCGGCATCGCGCAGGGTGACCGGATTGAGAACGGCCCTGGCGCCGACATCAAGCCGGGCAACAACCTGCCGCTGCGCAACATCCCGGTCGGTACCACCATCCACGCGGTGGAGCTGCGTCCCGGCGGCGGTGCCAAGCTGGCCCGCTCCGCGGGCTCCGGCATCCAGCTGCTGGCGCGTGAGGGCAAGATGGCGCACCTGCGCATGCCCTCCGGTGAGATCCGCCTGGTTGACGCGCGCTGCCGCGCCACCGTCGGCGAGGTCGGCAACGCCGAGCAGTCGAACATCAACTGGGGCAAGGCCGGCCGTATGCGCTGGAAGGGCGTCCGCCCGACCGTGCGTGGTGTCGCCATGAACCCGATCGACCACCCGCACGGTGGTGGTGAGGGTAAGACCTCTGGTGGCCGCCACCCGGTCTCGCCGTGGGGCCAGAAGGAGGGTCGCACCCGTCGCCCGAAGAAGGCGTCGGACGCTCTCATCGTGCGCCGCCGCAAGACCAACAAGAAGCGCTAGGAGCAGGTCAGATGCCGCGCAGTCTCAAGAAGGGCCCCTTCATCGACGGCCACCTTCTCAAGAAGGTGGACGCGCAGAACGAGGCGGGTACCCAGAACGTCATCAAGACCTGGTCCCGTCGCTCCGTGATCTTCCCGGCCATGCTCGGCCACACGATCGCGGTGCACGATGGCCGTAAGCACGTCCCGGTGTTCGTCACCGAGTCGATGGTCGGCCACAAGCTCGGCGAGTTCGCGCCGACGCGTACCTTCCGCGGTCACGTCAAGGACGACCGCAAGTCGAAGCGTCGCTAGTCGCCAGCGAGATTACCGACTCAATGACTTACACCAGCAAGGGGACAACCATGGAAGCCAGGGCCCAGGCGCGGTACATCCGCGTCACGCCCATGAAGGCCCGCCGCGTGGTGGACCTCATCCGTGGCCTGCCGGCCACGGAGGCCCAGGCCGTCCTGCGTTTCGCTCCGCAGGCCGCCACCGTGCCGGTCGGCAAGGTGCTCGACAGCGCCATCGCCAACGCCGCGCACAACTACAACCACTCCAACGTGGACGACCTCGTCATCAGCGAGGCGTACGTTGACGAGGGCCCGACCCTGAAGCGGTTCCGTCCGCGTGCGCAGGGTCGTGCCTACCGGATCCGCAAGCGGACCAGCCACATCACCGTGGTCGTCAGCAGCAAGGAAGGGACCCGGTAATGGGCCAGAAGGTTAACCCGCACGGGTTCCGCCTCGGCATCAGCACGGACTTCAAGTCCCGCTGGTACGCCGACAAGCTGTACAAGGACTACGTCAAGGAAGACGTTGCCATTCGTCGCATGATGACGAAGGGCATGGAGCGCGCCGGCATCTCCAAGGTCGAGATCGAGCGCACCCGCGACCGCGTCCGCGTCGACATCCACACCGCCCGTCCCGGCATCGTCATCGGGCGTCGTGGCACCGAGGCCGACCGCATCCGCGGCGACCTCGAGAAGCTGACCGGCAAGCAGGTCCAGCTGAACATCCTCGAGGTCAAGAACCCCGAGCTGGACGCCCAGCTCGTGGCTCAGGGCGTCGCGGAGCAGCTGTCCTCCCGCGTCTCCTTCCGTCGTGCCATGCGCAAGTCGATGCAGGGCACCATGAAGTCCGGCGCCAAGGGCATCAAGGTCCAGTGCTCCGGTCGTCTCGGCGGCGCCGAGATGAGCCGTTCGGAGTTCTACCGCGAGGGCCGTGTGCCGCTGCACACCCTGCGCGCGAACGTCGACTACGGCTTCTTCGAGGCCAAGACCACCTTCGGCCGCATCGGCGTGAAGGTCTGGATCTACAAGGGCGACGTCAAGAACATCGCCGAGGTCCGCGCTGAGAACGCCGCTGCCCGCTCGGGCAACCGCCCGGCCCGTCCCGAGGGTGGTCGTCCCGCCCGCGGTGGCGAGCGCCGTGGTGGCGAGCGCGGTGGCCGCGGCCGTCGCCCCGCCGCTGCCGAGGCCCCCGCGGCCGCGGCGGCCGAGGCTCCGGCTGCCGAGAACACCGGAACGGAGGCCTGACCCCCATGCTGATCCCCCGTAGGGTCAAGCACCGCAAGCAGCACCACCCGAAGCGCCGCGGCGCTGCGAAGGGTGGCACCGAGCTCGCGTTCGGCGAGTACGGCATCCAGGCCGTCACCCCGGCCTACGTGACGAACCGGCAGATCGAGTCCGCTCGTATCGCCGTCACCCGTCACATCAAGCGTGGCGGCAAGGTCTGGATCAACATCTACCCGGACCGCCCGCTCACCAAGAAGCCGGCCGAGACCCGCATGGGTTCCGGTAAGGGTTCGCCCGAGTGGTGGATCGCGAACGTGCACCCGGGTCGGGTCATGTTCGAGCTGTCGTACCCCAACGAGAAGGTGGCTCGTGAGGCGCTGACCCGCGCAGCTCACAAGCTCCCGATGAAGTGCCGGATCATCCGGCGCGAGGCAGGTGAGAGCTGATGTCGGCCGGCACCAAGGCTGCTGACCTCCGCGAGCTGGACAACGAGGGTCTCGTTGCCAAGCTCCGTGAGGCCAAGGAGGAGCTGTTCAACCTCCGCTTCCAGGCGGCGACCGGGCAGCTCGACAACCACGGACGGCTCAAGCTCGTCCGCAAGGACATCGCGCGGATCTACACCCTGATGCGCGAGCGCGAGCTGGGCATCGAGACGGTGGAGAACGCCTGATGACTGAGAACACCAACGAGACGCGCGGTTTCCGCAAGACCCGTGAGGGTCTCGTCGTCAGCGACAAGATGGACAAGACCGTCGTCGTCGCCGTCGAGGACCGCGTCAAGCACGCTCTGTACGGCAAGGTCATCCGCCGTACGAACAAGCTGAAGGCGCACGACGAGGCGAACGCCTGCGGCATCGGCGACCGGGTGCTCCTCGCGGAGACCCGCCCGCTGTCCGCGACGAAGCGCTGGCGCGTCGTCGAGATCCTCGAGAAGGCCAAGTAACGAAGTTGATGCGGTACGGCCGTATGTGCACCAGGTCCCTCGCGGGCGCTGGTGTGAGCAGCGGCCGGCCCGTCAGCTCTCGTTGACGATCAGGAGAAAGCTGTGATCCAGCAGGAGTCGCGACTGCGTGTCGCCGACAACACGGGCGCGAAGGAAATCCTTTGCATCCGCGTTCTCGGTGGCTCCGGTCGCCGCTACGCCGGTATCGGGGACGTCATCGTCGCGACCGTCAAGGACGCGATCCCCGGCGGTTCGGTCAAGAAGGGTGACGTCGTCAAGTGCGTCGTCGTCCGTACCGTGAAGTCGCGTCGTCGTCCGGATGGCTCGTACATCCGCTTCGACGAGAACGCCGCGGTCGTTCTGAAGAACACCGATGGTGACCCCCGTGGCACCCGCATCTTCGGCCCGGTGGGCCGCGAGCTGCGTGACAAGAAGTTCATGAAGATCATCTCGCTTGCGCCGGAGGTGCTCTAACTCATGGCGAACAGCATGAAGATCAAGAAGGGTGACCTGGTCCAGGTCATCACCGGCAAGGACAAGGGCAAGCAGGGCAAGGTCATCCAGGCCATGCCGGCTGAGAACAAGGTCCTGGTCGAGGGTGTCAACCGGGTCAAGAAGCACACCAAGCCGGGTCCGGGCACTCAGGGTGGCATTGTCACCGTCGAGGCCCCGGTGCACGTCTCCAACGTCCAGCTGGTCGTGGAGAAGGACGGCAAGAAGGTCGTCACCCGCGTTGGCTACCGCTTCGACGACGAGGGCAACAAGATCCGCGTTGCCAAGCGAACCGGTGAGGACATCTGATGTCTGAGACGTCTGTTGAGAAGGTGACCCCCCGTCTCAAGGAGCGTTACAACTCCGAGATCAAGGGTCAGCTGCAGGAGGAGTTCTCGTACGAGAACGTCATGCTGACGCCCGGCCTGGTCAAGGTCGTCGTCAACATGGGTGTCGGCGAGGCCGCCCGTGACAGCAAGCTGATCGAGGGCGCGATCCGCGACCTGACCGCGATCACCGGTCAGAAGCCGGCCGTGACCAAGGCCCGTAAGTCCATCGCGCAGTTCAAGCTGCGCGAGGGCCAGCCGATCGGCACCCACGTCACCCTCCGTGGTGACCGCATGTGGGAGTTCCTGGACCGTCTGGTTTCGCTGGCCCTGCCGCGAATCCGTGACTTCCGCGGCCTCTCCCCGAAGCAGTTCGACGGCCGTGGCAACTACACCTTCGGTCTGACCGAGCAGGTTATGTTCCACGAGATCGACCAGGACAAGGTCGACCGTCAGCGCGGTATGGACATCACCGTCGTGACCACCGCTCAGACCGACGACGAGGGCCGGGCGCTCCTGCGCGCTCTGGGCTTCCCGTTCAAGGAGGCGTGAGCCAATGGCGAAGAAGTCCCTCATCGCGAAGGCCGAGCGTAAGCCGAAGTTCGGCGTCCGGGCCTACACCCGGTGCCAGCGCTGCGGCCGTCCGCACTCGGTGTACCGCAAGTTCGGCCTGTGCCGTGTCTGCCTCCGTGAGATGGCGCACCGCGGCGAGCTGCCGGGCGTGACCAAGAGCTCCTGGTAGTCCTCTCTCAGTAGAGGGCCCAGAGTTCTAGGCGCACCAGCGAAGTAGAGGTGCCCGATCCCACACCGGCCCGTTTTGGGCCTGCCGTACGGAGTCCCGTAAGGTAGTGGGGTCGGGCCCCCTGCCACGGCTTCCCCATGGATACCCGTGGTCCTCTTCTGGGAGGGCTCGCACCCAGTCTTACTACGTCGTAGGTCCCCTGCGCTTGTGCCCCCGACGCACTCGTTCCGAGTGCGGTGGGGGGACCTGGTGCGGAGAAACCACGGCGAGAGAGGCCTGAGGCCATCATGACCATGACCGACCCCATCGCAGACATGCTCACGCGTCTGCGTAACGCGAACTCGGCGTACCACGACACCGTGGCGATGCCGGCCAGCAAGATCAAGGCGCACGTCGCCCAGATCCTGCAGCAGGAGGGGTACATCTCCTCCTACAAGGTTGAGGAGCCCGTCGAGGGCGAGGTCGGCAAGAAGCTGACCATCGAGCTCAAGTTCGGCCCCAACCGTGAGCGCTCCATCGCCGGCATCAAGCGCATCAGCAAGCCGGGTCTGCGCGTTTACGCAAAGTCCACCAACCTGCCGAAGGTGCTCGGCGGCCTGGGCGTGGCGATCATCTCCACGTCCTCCGGCCTCCTGACCGACAAGCAGGCCGCCAAGAAGGGCGTAGGCGGAGAAGTTCTCGCCTACGTCTGGTAATTCGGGAAACGGAGGTACAGCAATGTCGCGCATTGGACGGCTGCCCATCCAGGTCCCCGCTGGCGTGGACGTCACCATCGATGGCCAGACGGTCTCGGTGAAGGGCCCCAAGGGTTCCCTCACCCACGTCGTCGCTGAGCCGATCGAGATCGGCAAGGGCGAGGACGGCACCGTGCTCGTTTCCCGCCCGAACGACGAGCGTCGCTCGAAGGCCCTGCACGGCCTGACCCGCACGCTGGTGGCGAACATGATCACCGGCGTGACCGCGGGCTACCGCAAGTCGCTGGAGATCAGCGGTGTCGGCTACCGAGTCACGGCGAAGGGCTCCGACATGGAGTTCGCGCTGGGCTACAGCCACCCGATCCTGATCACCGCGCCGGAGGGCATCTCCTTCGTCGTCGAGTCGGCCACCAAGTTCCACGTGGACGGCATCGACAAGCAGAAGGTCGGCGAGATCGCCGCGAACATCCGCAAGCTGCGCAAGCCGGACCCGTACAAGGCCAAGGGTGTCAAGTACGCGGGCGAGGTCATCCGCCGCAAGGTCGGAAAGAGTGGTAAGTAAGCGATGAGTGTCTCTGTCAAGATCGGCAAGGGCAACGCCTACAAGAGCGCCGCTCGCAAGCGCCGCGCGATCCGCGTTCGCAAGCGCGTCGTCGGCACCGAGGTGCGTCCGCGCCTCGTTGTGACGCGCTCGAACCGTCACATGGTCGCCCAGGTCATCGACGACGCCAAGGGTCACACCCTGGCGTCGGCGTCCACCCTCGACGTGTCCATCAAGGGCGCCGAGGGCGACAAGACCGAGCTGGCCAAGAAGGTCGGGAGCCTGGTCGCCGAGCGCGCCAAGGCCGCCGGCATCGAGTCGGTCGTCTTCGACCGCGCGGGCAACCGGTACGCCGGCCGCATCGCCGCCCTGGCGGACGCGGCTCGCGAGGCCGGGCTCGACTTCTAAGCCGCTCGTCGACTCTGTCGACGGACGTAAACGAGAGAGGTAATTCCAATGGCTGGACCCCAGCGCCGCGAAGGCGGCGCCGGTCGCGGCACGGGTGGCGAGCGGCGCGACCGTAAGCGTGATGGTCAGGGCAACGCCCAGGCCGTCGAGAAGACCGCTTACGTCGAGCGCGTCGTCGCGATCAACCGTGTCGCCAAGGTTGTCAAGGGTGGCCGTCGCTTCAGCTTCACCGCGCTCGTCGTGGTGGGCGATGGCGAGGGCACCGTGGGTGTCGGTTACGGCAAGGCGAAGGAGGTTCCGGCCGCCATCGCGAAGGGTGTCGAGGAGGCCAAGAAGAACTTCTTCAAGGTCCCCCGTATCCAGGGCACCATCCCGCACCCCATCCAGGGTGAGAAGGCCGCCGGCGTCGTGCTGCTGAAGCCCGCCGCCCCCGGTACCGGTGTTATCGCCGGTGGTCCGGTGCGCGCCGTCCTGGAGTGCGCCGGCATCCACGACATCCTGTCGAAGTCGCTCGGCTCGGACAACGCGATCAACATCGTGCACGCCACCGTGGCTGCTCTGAAGGGCCTCGTTCGCCCCGAGGAGATCGCCGCCCGCCGTGGCCTGCCGCTGGAGGACGTGGCCCCCGCCGCCCTGCTGCGCGCTCGTGCTGCTGGGGTGAGCGCCTGATGGCTCGCCTGAAGATCACGCAGACCAAGTCGTACATCGGCAGCAAGCAGAACCACCGTGACACCCTGCGTACGCTTGGTCTCAAGCGCATGCACGACGTGGTGGTCAAGGAGGACCGTCCCGAGATCCGCGGGATGGCCCACACGGTCCGTCACCTGGTGACGGTTGAGGAGGTGGACTGATCATGGGCGACAACCCGATCAAGATCCACAACCTGCGTCCCGCCCCGGGTGCCAAGACCGACAAGATCCGCGTGGGTCGTGGTGAGGGCTCCAAGGGTAAGACCGCCGGTCGTGGTACCAAGGGCACCAAGGCCCGCTACCAGGTTCCGCAGCGCTTCGAGGGTGGCCAGATGCCGCTCCACATGCGCCTGCCGAAGCTGAAGGGCTTCAAGAACCCGTTCAAGATCACGTTCCAGGTCGTCAACCTCGACAAGCTGGCCGAGCTCTACCCGCAGGGTGGCGAGGTCACGGTCGAGGACCTGGTCGCGAAGGGCGCGGTTCGCAAGAACTCCCTCGTCAAGGTGCTCGGCACCGGCGAGGTCTCGGTTGCGCTGCAGGTGACGGTCGACGCAGTCTCCGGCTCGGCCGCCGAGAAGATCAAGGCCGCCGGCGGTACGGTCACCGAGCTCGTCTGAGCCCGCTGAACCCGCCGACAACCGGCTTCGAGCCCCGCACCTCCTTCGGGAGGTGCGGGGCTCGTGCTTTTACCCCGGCTTTCACTCCGGGGCCGAAATCAGCCGGTACCGGGCCTCGTTCTTTTGTGTGGCAAAACCGGGCATCCCGTACCCCCGTGAGTGGGGGAGGGACGGTACGCGCTTCTTTCGAGTGGCCGCGCACTGTTAGAGTCCGTGGAGTTCCCTTGTAGGCTGCGCGTAGGCTCGCCTGTGCCGTCTGTACGGGGGCCCGTACCGCAAACTCCCCATTCAGGACCGACCCTCCCGCCGACGACGTGCGGGAGGCGCAGGAGGCACCGTGCTCAGTGCGTTCGCGCGGGCGTTCCAGACGCCCGACCTGCGCAAGAAGCTGCTGTTCACGCTGGGCATCATGGTGCTGTTCCGGCTGGGCTCGCACATTCCGATTCCGGGCGTGAGCTTCACGGCCGTGAACGAGTGCGTCAAGGAGACCAAGAACAACGGGCTCTTCGGACTCGTCAACCTGTTCAGCGGTGGCGCGCTCCTCCAGCTGACGATCTTCGCGCTCGGCATCATGCCGTACATCACCGCGAGCATCATCCTCCAGCTCCTCACCGTCGTGATCCCGCGACTGGAGGCGTTGAAGAAGGAGGGGCAGGCCGGCACCGCGAAGATCACCCAGTACACCCGCTACCTGACCATCGCGCTCGCCGTGCTCCAGGGCACCGGCATCGTGGCGACCGCCTCCAGCGGCGCGCTGTTCTCGGGCTGCGTGTACGCCAACCAGATCGTGCCGGACACCTCGGTGTTCCGGATCGCGGTCATGGTGCTCACGATGACGGCCGGCACCACGGTCATCATGTGGCTGGGCGAGCTGATCACGGACCGCGGCATCGGCAACGGCATGTCGCTGCTGATCTTCACCTCGATCGCCGCGCAGTTCCCGTCCTCGATGTGGGCCATCAAGCAGTCGGGCACCATCGGCGGCGGCTGGGTCGAGTTCCTCTCCGTGGTCGCGGTCGGCGTCATCGTTGTGATGCTGGTCATCTTCGTCGAGCAGGCGCAGCGCCGGATCCCGGTCCAGTACGCGAAGCGGATGATCGGCCGCCGGGCCTTCGGCGGCACCTCGACCTACATCCCGCTCAAGGTGAACCAGGCCGGTGTCATCCCGGTCATCTTCGCCTCGTCGCTGCTGTACATCCCGGCGCTGGTGGTCCAGCTGACCAACAGCCAGTCGGGCTGGGCGGCGTGGATCAAGCAGAACTTCGTCAAGGGTGACCACCCGATCTACATGGCCACCTACTTCCTGCTGATCGTCTTCTTCGCCTTCTTCTACGTCGCCATCTCCTTCAACCCCGAAGAAGTTGCCGACAATATGAAGAAGTATGGTGGCTTCATCCCGGGCATCCGGGCCGGCCGGCCGACGGCCGAGTACCTGAACTACGTGCTGACCCGTATCACGTGGCCGGGTTCGCTCTACCTGGGCCTGATCGCGTTGATCCCGATGATCGCCCTGGTCGCCTTCGGACAGCAGACCAACTTCCCGTTCGGCGGCACCAGCGTGCTCATCGTCGTCGGCGTCGGACTCGAAACTGTGAAGCAGATCGAGAGCCAGCTCCAGCAGCGCAATTACGAAGGGTTCCTCCGCTGATGCGTATCGTCCTCGTTGGTCCTCCCGGGGCCGGGAAGGGTACTCAGGCGCACCTGCTCGCCAAGACCCTGTCCATCCCCCACATCTCCACCGGCGACCTGTTCCGCGCCAACATCGGTCAGGGCACCCCGCTGGGGCTCGAGGCCAAGAGCTACATGGACGCGGGTCGCCTGGTGCCGGATGAGGTCACCATCGGGATGGCCAAGGACCGCATGCTGCAGGCCGACGCGGCCAACGGCTTCCTGCTCGACGGCTTCCCCCGCAACCTGGGCCAGGCCAAGGCGCTCGACGAGTTCCTCACCGAGCAGGGCATCAAGCTGGACGGCGTGCTGGACCTGGAGGTCCCCGAGGACGAGGTCGTCCGCCGGATCGCCGGCCGCCGCCTGTGCCGCAACGACGGGGGCCACGTGTTCCACGTGGACTACAACCCGCCGAAGGCCGAGGGCGTCTGCGACGAGTGCGGCGGCGAGCTGTACCAGCGCTCGGACGACACCGAGGAGAAGGTGCGCACGCGCCTGGAGGTCTACCACACGGAGACCGAGCCGATCATCGACTACTACGTCCAGCAGGGCCTGGTGGCGACGATCTCGGCCCTCGGCAAGGTGGACGAGGTCACCCAGCGCGCGATCGAGGCGTTGAAGCAGAACGGCTGAGTTCCCTCAGCGAGGTACGCGTGACGGCCGGGTCGCCCGTGGAGCGGGCGGCCCGGCCGTTTTCGACGTCGTACGGTGGTAGGCAGTGGTAATCCGGACTTGGAAGGCGTGACCTGATGGTGGAGATCAAGACCCCCGAGCAGATCGCGAAGATGCGGGCGGCCGGGCTGGTCGTCGCCGAGGCGCTCAAGGCCTGTCGCGAGGCGGTCGCTCCCGGGGTGACCACCCAGGAGCTCAACGACATCGCCGACAAGGTCATCACCGACCACGGCGCCACCTCGAACTTCCGCGCCCACCACGGCGGCCTGTGGTTCCCGGGCGTGATCTGCGCCTCGGTGAACAACGAGGTCGTGCACGGCATCCCGGGCGAGCGGGTGCTGCAGGAGGGCGACATCATCTCGATCGACTGCGGCGCCATCCTGGACGGCTGGCACGGCGACTCGGCGATCACCGTCGCGGTCGGCGAGGTCCGCCCCGAGGTCGAGATGCTCAGCCGGGTGACCGAGGGCTCGATGTGGGCCGGCATCGCCCAGATGAAGAAGAACAACCGCCTGGTGGACGTCTCCAAGGCGATCGAGGGCTTCATCCGGCGCCAGCCGCTGCCGCCCAAGGGCAAGTGGGGCATCACCGAGGGCTACGGCGGCCACGGCATCGGCACCGCGATGCACATGGAGCCGCACGTGCTGAACTACGTCGAGCGCGGCCGCGGCAAGGGCCCGAAGCTGATCCCGGGCACCGTGCTGGCGATCGAGCCGATGGTCTCGCTGGGCACCCCGCACACCGCGGTGCTGGAGGACGACTGGACGGTCGTCACCAACGACGGCACCTGGGCCTCGCACTGGGAGCACTCGGTGGCCGTCACCGAGGAGGGCCCGCTGGTGCTGACCGCCTTCGACGGCGGCAAGGCCGAGCTCGCCAAGCTGGGCATCACCGCGGCTCCGGACCCGCTGGCGTAGTCGCCCGGGCGGTCAACGGCCGCTGCTGACAAGGGATCAGAGCCCTGGAGGTTTGGACCTCCAGGGCTTTTGTCCTATTTTTAACGGCTGGCAGTGGCAGTTACTGGCCCAATGGCTTACGAGCGAGCAGGAGAGCGCAGTGCTCAAGGGATTCCGCGACTTCATGATGCGCGGCAACGTCGTCGACATGGCGGTCGGTGTGGTCATCGGTGCCGCGTTCACCGCGGTGGTGACCGGCTTCGTGTCCGCCTTCCTCACCCCGCTGGTCGGCGTGGTGGTCGGTGCGGCCGGCGATTTCAGCTCGTACACGGCGGAGATCGGCGGGGTGAAGTTCCCGTACGGCCAGTTCCTGAACGTGCTGATCGCCTTCCTCATGACCGCCGCGGTGCTGTACTTCTGCGTCGTGCTGCCGATCACCAAGGCCACCGAGCGCTACCTGCCGAAGAAGCCGAAGGCCGCGAAGCGCCCCTGCCCCGAGTGCCTGACCGAGATACCCGAGGCCGCCCGCCGCTGCGCGGCCTGCACCGCCCACGTCGAGCCGCTGACCTTCTCCACCGGGGTCTGACGGGGCCGGTGTGACGGCGGACTCCTTCCGGTACCCCCGTTTTGGCCCGCGGGACGCGCTGGCGTAGGATGGACCGTCGGCTCACTCGTAGCGTGCTTCAGCACGCCCTCTTCCCCTCGGGGGCGGGGTGAACCCAGGTTCGCACGAGCGTTCCGCATACGGTAGCCGGTCCCGGAAGGTGGATCTCGCAGTTCATGGCTAAGAAGCAAGGCGCCATTGAGATCGAGGGCACCGTGATCGAGTCTCTTCCGAACGCGATGTTCAAGGTCGAGCTGCAGAACGGTCACAAGGTCCTCGCGCACATCAGTGGCAAGATGCGCATGCACTACATCCGCATCCTGCCGGACGACCGGGTCGTCGTGGAGCTCAGCCCCTACGACCTCACGCGCGGCCGGATCGTCTACCGCTACAAGTAAGAACGTCAGATCTAGACCCGGAGAACCTGAACATGAAGGTCAAGCCGAGCGTCAAGAAGATCTGCGACAAGTGCAAGGTGATCCGCCGTCACGGTCGGGTCATGGTGATCTGCGACAACCTGCGCCACAAGCAGCGCCAGGGCTGATCTCCCTCCCGCATTTCTCGTAGTACTTCGCGCGACGCGAAAACGTCATACGCGGGTCACCCGATCCGTCCCGGAAGGGACGGACTGCCGCCCCCGGTCAGAGGCCGGGGCTCCCTCACCGTGAGGTGTCGGAGTAGGTGGCCTGTCAGACCTCTGAAGAACCACAGGAGCCTTGAATGGCACGCCTCGCCGGCGTTGATCTCCCCCGTGAGAAGCGGATCGAGATCGCCCTTACGTACGTGTACGGCATCGGCCGTACCCGCGCCCAGCAGACCCTCGCCGAGACCGGTGTCAACCCGGATGTCCGCGTTCGCGACATCACCGAGGACGACCTGGTCAAGCTGAGCCAGTACATCGACGCCAACTACACGGTCGAGGGTGACCTCCGCCGTGAGGTGGCCGCCGACATCCGCCGCAAGGTCGAGATCGGCTGCTACGAGGGTCTGCGTCACCGCCGTGGCCTGCCGGTCCGCGGCCAGCGCACCCACACCAACGCGCGTACCCGCAAGGGCCCGCGTCGCGCGATCGCCGGTAAGAAGAAGCCGGGCAAGAAGTAGTCCGTCCCGTAACCGGACATCCCTCCGGCCCGCGGGTCAGCGGACCGACCACCTCAGTAGGAGAACAGACTTATGCCCCCCAAGGGTCGTCAGGCTGCCGGCGCGAAGAAGATCCGCCGCAAGGAAAAGAAGAACGTCGCTCACGGCCACGCGCACATCAAGAGCACGTTCAACAACACCATCGTTTCGATCACCGACCCCGCGGGCAACGTGATCTCCTGGGCCTCCGCCGGTCACGTCGGCTTCAAGGGCTCGCGCAAGTCCACCCCGTTCGCCGCGCAGATGGCCGCCGAGGCCGCTGCCCGTCGCGCGCAGGAGCACGGCATGCGCAAGGTCGACGTCTTCGTCAAGGGTCCGGGCTCCGGCCGCGAGACCGCGATCCGTTCGCTCCAGGCCACCGGCCTGGAGGTCGGCTCGATCCAGGACGTCACCCCCACCCCGCACAACGGCTGCCGTCCGCCGAAGCGCCGCCGCGTCTGACGCAGCGCCTTCGGGCACGCCGGTAACGCTGTGAACCACGTACGGGGTCTCGCGCAGTCGATCAGTCGCTGTGTTGCGGGACCCCGTACGCTTGGTCCTGTCGGCATCAAATAGTGGGTGCCGAAGACAACTGGAGGAACATCCCCCATGCTTATCGCTCAGCGCCCCTCGCTGACCGAAGAGGTCGTCGACGAGTTCCGCTCGCGGTTCGTGATCGAGCCGCTGGAGCCGGGCTTCGGCTACACCCTCGGCAACTCCCTGCGCCGCACGCTCCTGTCGTCGATCCCGGGTGCCGCTGTCACCAGCATCCGCATCGACGGCGTCCTGCACGAGTTCACCACCGTGCCGGGCGTCAAGGAGGACGTGACCGACCTCATCCTCAACATCAAGCAGCTGGTCGTCTCCTCGGAGCACGACGAGCCGGTCGTGATGTACCTGCGCAAGCAGGGCCCGGGCGTCGTGACCGCCGCCGACATCGCCCCGCCGGCGGGTGTCGAGGTGCACAACCCCGAGCTGGTCCTCGCCACGCTGAACGGCAAGGGCAAGCTGGAGATGGAGCTGACCGTCGAGCGCGGTCGCGGCTACGTCTCCGCCGTCCAGAACAAGGCCTCCGGCCAGGAGATCGGCCGCATCCCGGTCGACTCGATCTACAGCCCCGTGCTGAAGGTCACCTACAAGGTCGAGGCCACCCGTGTCGAGCAGCGGACCGACTTCGACAAGCTGATCGTCGACGTCGAGACCAAGCCCGCCATGCGTCCGCGCGACGCCATGGCCTCGGCCGGCAAGACCCTGGTGGAGCTGTTCGGTCTCGCCCGCGAGCTGAACATCGACGCCGAGGGCATCGACATGGGCCCGTCCCCGACGGACGCCGCCCTGGCCGCCGACCTGGCGTTGCCGATCGAGGAGCTGGAGCTCACCGTTCGGTCGTACAACTGCCTCAAGCGCGAGGGCATCCACACCGTGGGTGAGCTCGTCGCCCGCTCCGAGGCCGACCTGCTCGACATCCGCAACTTCGGTGCGAAGTCGATCGACGAGGTCAAGGCGAAGCTGGCCGGCATGGGCCTGGCCCTCAAGGACAGCCCGCCCGGGTTCGACCCGACCGCCGCCGCCGACGCCTTCGGCGCCGACGACCTGGACGACGCGGGTTACGCGGAGACCGAGCAGTACTAAGAGATTTGGCCGCGGGGGCGGTTCCACGGAGCCGCCCCCGTCGTCATGGCAAGTCGTGCCGGCAACAGTGCCGGTACGCCCGCTGCGGTACCTGATACGGCCGTAGTCGGAGATACAAGGAGTCACCATGCCGCGTCCCACCAAGGGTGCCCGCCTCGGCGGCGGCCCGCACCACGAGCCGCTGCTGCTCGCCGGTCTGTGCCGGGAGCTGTTCCAGTACGGCCGCATCACCACGACCGAGGCCAAGGCCCGTCGGATGCGCCCGCTGGCGGAGAAGCTGATCACCAAGGCGAAGAAGGGCGACATCCACAACCGTCGCCTGGTGCGCAAGACCATCACCGACATCTCGGTGCTGCACACCCTCTTCACCGAGATCGCGCCGCGCTACGAGAACCGCCCGGGTGGTTACACCCGTATCACCAAGATCGGTCCCCGTCGTGGCGACAACGCCCCGATGGCCGTGATCGAGCTGGTCGAGGCGCTGACCGTCGCGCAGACCGCCGTCGGCGAGGCCGAGGCCGCCACCAAGCGTGCCGTCAAGGAGGCCGACGAGGCCGCCGCCGTCGAGACCAAGGCCGACGAGGCCGAGGCCGCCGAGCAGGCCTGACACCTCCAGGTGTGATGCGGGCCCGCTCTCCCAGCGATGGGGGAGCGGGCCCGTTCCTTATTCGTAGGAGCAGGAGCAAGTGGTCAACGATTGCGCCGAGCAGCCGCCGGTCAAGGACGGACCGGCCGACGGTCACGTCCGGGTCCGGCTCGACCTGGCCTACCAGGGAGCCGAGTTCTCCGGCTGGGCCCGCCAGAAGGGCGGCCGCCGGACGGTCCAGGAGGAGATCGAGACCGCGCTGCAGATCGTCACCCGCAGCCCGGAGCTGTTCCCGCTGACGGTGGCCGGCCGCACCGACGCCGGCGTCCACGCCCGCGGCCAGGTCGCCCACGTCGACCTGCCGGCCGAGCTGTGGGAGGCGCACCGGGAGAAGCTGCTGCGCCGGCTGGCCGGCCGGCTGCCCGGGGACGTCCGGATCTACCGGGTCGGCGAGGCGCCGGCCGGGTTCGACGCCCGCTTCTCGGCGATCTGGCGCCGCTACGCCTACCGGGTCGCCGACCACCCCGGCGGGGTCGACCCGCTGCTGCGCGGGCACGTGCTGTGGCACGACCGGCCGCTGGACGTCGAGAGGATGAACGAGGCCGCGAAGCTGCTGCTCGGCGAGCACGACTTCGCCGCGTACTGCAAGAAGCGCGAGGGCGCCACCACCATCCGGACCCTGCTGGAGCTGCACTGGGACCGCGTCCCGGTGGACACCTACGCCAGCCAGGAGGGCAGCCTCGCGGTCGCCACCGTGCGGGCCGACGCCTTCTGCCACAACATGGTCCGGGCGCTGGTCGGCGCGATGCTGCTGGTCGGCGACCGGCACCGGCCGGTGGAGTTCCCCGGCGAGGTGCTGGCCGGCGGGGTGCGCAACTCGGCCGTCAACGTGATCCGGCCGTACGGGCTCACGCTGGAGGAGGTCGGCTACCCGCCGGACGACCAGCTCGCCGAGCGGAACCGGCAGGCGCGGCGGATGCGCACGCTGCCCGGGCAGCCGGCGTCCGCGTAATCCGTTTTGGCCCGGGGCGTCCGCTTGGGACAATCGTTCCCATGGGACACGTCGAGATTTCGCACCTGGAGTACTACCTGCCGGACGGGCGGGTGCTGTTCGACGACGCGTCCTTCCGGGTCGGCGAGGGCGCCGCGGTCGCGCTGGTCGGGGCCAACGGGGCCGGCAAGACCACCCTGCTGCGCATGATCGCGGGGGACATCCAGCCACACGGCGGCACGGTGACGATCAGCGGCGGGCTCGGCGTGATGCGCCAGTTCGTCGGCACCACCGGCCGCGAGGACCAGAGCGCCACCCCGGGCGCCCTGCCGGCCGACGCCTCGGTGCGCGACCTGCTGGTCTCGGTCGCCCCCGAGCGGATCGCCGTGGCCGCCCGCGCGGTGGACGCCGCCGAGCTGGCGATGATCGCCCAGGACGACGAGAAGACGCAGATGGCCTACGCCCAGGCGCTCTCCGACTGGGCCGACGTCGGCGGCTACGACTACGAGACCGACTGGGACGTCTGCACCATGGCGGCCCTCGGGATGCCCTTCGACAAGGCCCAGTGGCGCGGCCTGAACACCCTCTCCGGCGGCGAGCAGAAGCGGCTGGTGCTGGAGGCGCTGCTGCGCGGCCCGGAGGAGGTCCTGCTGCTCGACGAGCCGGACAACTACCTGGACGTGCCGGCCAAGCGCTGGCTGGAGGAGGCCCTCAAGGCCACCTCGAAGACCGTGCTGTACATCTCGCACGACCGCGAGTTGCTCTCGAAGACCGCCGACAAGATCATCAGCGTCGAGTCCGGCGCCGCCGGCAGCAGCGTCTGGGTGCACGGCGGAGGCTTCGACAGCTTCCACGAGGCCCGCAAGGACCGCTTCGCGCGCTTCGAGGAACTGGGCCGGCGGTGGGACGAGGAGCACGCCAAGCTCAAGAAGCTGGTCGTCACCCTGCGCCAGGCCGCCTCCGTCAGCCATGCGCTCGCCACCCGCTACGCCGCCGCCCAGACCCGGCTCAAGAAGTTCGAGGAGGCCGGCCGCCCGGAGGAGCCTCCGCGCGAGCAGAGCATCACCATGCGGCTCAAGGGCGGGCGCACCGGCATGCGGTCCTTCACCCTGGAGCGGCTGGGGCTCACCGGCCTGATGCAGCCCTTCGACCTGGAGGTCTTCTACGGCGAGCGGGTCGCCGTGCTGGGCGCCAACGGGGCCGGCAAGTCGCACCTGCTGCGGCTGCTCGCGGGGGACACCACGGTCGAGCACACCGGTAGCTGGAAGCTCGGTGCCCGGGTCGTCCCCGGCCACTTCCGGCAGACCCACGCCCATCCGGAGCTGTTCGGCCGCACCGTGCGCTCGATCATCGAGGAGGAGCACGCGCTCAGTCGCGGCGCCGCGATGGGCGCGCTGCGCCGGTACGAGCTGGACCGCCAGGAGGAGCAGAAGTTCGAGTCGCTGTCCGGCGGGCAGCAGGCCCGGCTGATGATCCTCAAGCTCGAACTCTCCGGCGTGACGGCCCTGTTGCTCGACGAGCCGACCGACAACCTGGACCTGGAGAGCGCCGAGGCGCTGCAGACCGGGCTGGAGGCCTTCGAGGGCACGGTGCTGTGCGTCACCCACGACCGCTGGTTCGCCAGGACCTTCGACCGCTTCCTGGTGTTCGGCGCGGACGGGAAGGTCTTCGAGTCGTCCGAACCGGTCTGGGACGTCACCCGGGTCGAGCGCGAACGCTGAGTGACGGCCGGGTCGGCGAGAGGCGATTTTTGACCCCTTCCCGCCCGCCCGGTAACCTGGACGCTTGATGTGCGTATTGGCTCGCTCTATCTCACGTGAGAGGTCGGTACGCCGGAGACATCAGGTCGACGACCAGCGGTCCCCCTTGAATTGCGTCCAAGGGTGATCAGGCTGCTCTTCCGTCCGGGTGCTCCTGTCAGGACTCACTCACTGAAAAGCGAAGGCTACGACCGTGCGTACGTACAGCCCCAAGCCCGGCGACGTCCAGCGTCAGTGGCACGTCATCGACGCGACCGACGTCGTGCTGGGCCGCCTGGCCTCCCAGGCCGCCAACCTCCTCCGGGGCAAGCACAAGGCGATCTACGCGCCGCACGTTGACACTGGTGACTTCGTCATCATCATCAACGCCGACAAGGTGCACCTGTCCGGTAACAAGAAGACCCAGAAGCTGGCCTACCGCCACTCGGGCTTCCCGGGCGGTCTGCGCTCGGTGCGCTACGACGACCTGCTGGCGAACAACCCGGAGAAGGCCGTCGAGAAGGCCATCAAGGGCATGATCCCCAAGAACAGCCTGGGCCGCCAGATGCTCTCCAAGCTGAAGGTCTACTCGGGCGACCAGCACCCCCACGCTGCCCAGCAGCCGGTGCCGTTCGAGATCACCCAGGTCGCGCAGTAATTCGGCCACCAAGCCCCCCAACACTGAAAAGAGCTGAGGAACATCGTGGCCGAGACCACTGAAACCCTTGAGGTCGACTTCGACGAGGCCGTTGAGGCCGTCGAGGGCGAGTACACCTCCGAGGAGAGCTACACCTCCGAGTCGCTGGCCGGCCGCTTCGGCGAGGCCACCCCGGGCGCCGGCCTCGGCCGTCGCAAGGAGGCGATCGCCCGCGTGCGCATCGTCCCCGGCACCGGCCAGTGGAAGATCAACGGTCGCACCCTCGAGGGTTACTTCCCGAACAAGGTGCACCAGCAGACCGTGAACGAGCCCTTCAAGCTCCTCGAGCTGGACGGCCGTTACGACGTCGTCGCCCGCATCAGCGGTGGCGGCGTCTCCGGCCAGGCCTACGCGCTGCGCCTCGGCGTCGCCCGTGCCCTGAACGAGGCCGACGTGGACAACAACCGCGGCGCCCTCAAGAAGGCCGGCTTCCTGACCCGTGACGCCCGCGCCGTCGAGCGCAAGAAGGCCGGTCTCAAGAAGGCCCGCAAGGCGCCGCAGTACAGCAAGCGCTAATCGCGTCCCCGGGGGTGCGGTCCGCCCTGGCGGCGCACCCCCTGGTTGCGCAAACCGTCGCCCCGGAGTACCTCGTGTACTCCGGGGCGACGTGTTCCCCGGCTAACGTGCGGCGGCCGGGATCAACGGTGGGTTCCGAGCATGGTGATGGAGGACGGGACAGTGGGACGACTCTTCGGTACGGACGGCGTTCGCGGTGTGGCCAACGAGGGCCTGACGGCGGAGCTGGCGCTCGGCCTGTCGGTCGCGGCCTCCCACGTGCTCGGCGAGGCCGGCGCGTTCGACGGGCACCGGCCGGTCGCGGTGGTCGGCCGTGACCCCCGTGCCTCGGGCGAGTTCCTGGAGGCCGCGGTCATCGCGGGCCTGGCCAGCTCCGGCGTCGACGTGCTCCGGGTCGGCGTCCTCCCCACCCCCGCCGTGGCGTACCTCACCGGCGCGCTCGGCGCCGACTTCGGCGTGATGCTGTCCGCCAGCCACAACGCCATGCCTGACAACGGCATCAAGTTCCTCGCCCGCGGCGGCCACAAGCTGGACGACCGGATCGAGGACGCGATCGAGGCCCACTACCGCAAGCACACCGTCGCCGGCGAGGACTGGAACCGCCCGACCGGTGCGGCCGTCGGCCGGGTCCGGGAGTACACCGAGGGCTTCGACAAGTACGTCGCCCACCTGATCGGCGTGCTGCCCAACCGCCTGGACGGCATCCGGGTCGTCATCGACGGCGCCCACGGCGCGGCCGCCTACGTCGCCCCCGAGGCCTTCGCCCGGGCCGGCGCCGAGGTCGTCCACACCCTGGGGGCCGAGCCCACCGGCCTCAACATCAACGACGGTGTCGGCTCCACCCACCTGGACCGGCTGCGCGCCGCGATGAAGGAGTACCGGGCCGACCTCGGCATCGCCCTGGACGGCGACGCGGACCGCTGCCTGGCCGCCGACGCCGACGGCAACGAGGTGGACGGCGACCAGATCATCGCCATCCTCGCGATCGCCATGAAGGAGGCCGGCACCCTGCGCGGCAACACCGCGGTCGCCACCGTGATGTCCAACCTCGGCTTCAAGCTGGCGATGGAGCGCGAGGGCGTCGACCTGGTGGAGACCGCCGTCGGCGACCGCTACGTGCTGGAGGCGATGAAGGAGCACGGCTTCGCGCTGGGCGGCGAGCAGTCCGGCCACGTCATCCTGCTGGACCACGCCACCACCGGCGACGGCACCCTGACCGGCCTGATGCTGGGCGCCCGACTGGCCGCCACCAAGCAGCCGCTGGCCGACCTGGCCGCCGTGATGACCCGGCTGCCGCAGGTGCTGATCAACGTCAAGGGCGTCGACAAGAGCCGGGTGGGCACCAGCACCGAGCTGGCCGCCGCGGTCGCCGCCGCCGAGGCCGAGCTGGGCTCCACCGGCCGGGTGCTGCTGCGCCCCTCCGGCACCGAGCCGCTGGTCCGGGTCATGGTCGAGGCCGCCGACCCGGTGCAGGCCGAGGGCGTCGGGCAGCGCCTCGCCGAGGCGGTCCGCACCCACCTGGGCTGAGCCGCCGCGGACACGGCGAAGGGCCCCCGCCCGGTGCGGGGGCCCTTCGCCGTGCCCGGCGTCCGGTCAGAGCTTGCGCAGCAGCGCCCGGCGGACCTTGTGGTCGGCGCCCTTCTGCAGGACCAGGGTGGCCCGGCCGCGGGTCGGCAGCACGTTCTCCAGCAGGTTGGGCTTGTTGATGGTGCGCCAGACCTGCCGGCCGTACTCCATCGCCTCCTCCTCCGGCACCTCGGTGAAGCGGCGGAAGTAGGAGTTCGGGTCCTGGAAGGCCGTCTGCCGCAGCTTGCGGAAGCGGTCCAGGTACCAGTGCTCGATGTCGTCGGTGCGGGCGTCGACGTAGATCGAGAAGTCGAAGTAGTCCGCCACCGCGAGCCTGGTCCGGCCGTCGGTGCCCGGCAGGGCCGGCTGGAGCACGTTCAGGCCCTCGACGATCAGGATGTCCGGGCGCTCCACCGTCAGCCGCCGGTCCGGCACGATGTCGTACACCAGGTGCGAGTACACCGGCGCCGTCACCAGGTCCTTGCCCGCCTTCACGTCCGCGACGAAGCGCATCAGGGCCCGGCGGTCGTACGACTCGGGGAAGCCCTTGCGGGCCATCAGGCCGCGGCGGCGCAGCTCGGCGTTGGGCAGCAGGAAGCCGTCGGTGGTGACCAGCTCCACCCGCGGGTGCTCGGGCCAGCGGGCCAGCAGGGCCTGCAGCAGGCGGGCGGTGGTGGACTTGCCGACGGCGACCGAACCGGCCACGCCGATGACGAACGGCGTACGGGTGCGCTCGGTGTCCGGGGTGTCCAGGAAGGTGCCCACCGCGCCGCGCAGTTCGTGCGTGGCGTGGATGTAGAGGTTCAGCAGCCGGGACAGGGGCAGGTAGACGTCACGCACCTCGTCGAGGTCGAGTGCCGTGCCGAGGCCGCGCAGCTGCTCCACCTCCTCGGCGGTCAGCGGCAGTGGCGTACGCTCGCGCAGCGCGCTCCACTCGGCCCGGCTGAGGTCCACGTAGGGGGACGGGGACGGGCCGGGCGTGGCGGCGCCCCGCGTACAGAGTTCGGTCAGCACATGCTCCATTGTGAGCCGTAGCGGTGTTCACCGTGGTTGTGGTGTCGGTCACGCAGCGTTGGGGCGAGCCGGGAAAGACGGGAAAACGGCCACAGAACCGCCCTTATGCTGGCACGCATGTGCGGAATTGTTGGATACGTGGGCGCGCAGTCCGCCCTCGACGTAGTAATCGCGGGCCTGCAGCGACTGGAGTACCGGGGCTATGACTCGGCCGGTGTCGCGGTGCAGGCGCAGGACTCCCAGGGGCAGTGGAGTCTGGTCACCGACAAGCGGGCCGGAAAGCTCGGCAACCTGGAGAAGTCGCTCGCCGAGTCCCCCCTCCCCGGCGGCACCACCGGCATCGGCCACACCCGTTGGGCCACCCACGGCGGTCCGACGGACGCCAATGCCCACCCCCATCTGGACGACGACGGCCGGGTGGCCGTGGTCCACAACGGCATCATCGAGAACTTCGCCCAGCTGCGCGCCGAGATCGCGGAGCGCGGCCACACCCTCCGGTCCGAGACCGACACCGAGGTCGTCGCCCACCTGCTCGGCGAGGCCTACGACGGTGACCTGGCCGAGGCCATGCGCGTGGTCTGCCGCCGGCTGGACGGCGCGTTCACCCTCGTCGCCGTCCACGCGGACGCGCCCGGCGTGGTGGTCGGCGCCCGTCGCAACTCCCCGCTCGTGGTGGGTCGCGGCGAGGGCGAGAACTTCCTCGCCTCGGACGTCGCCGCCTTCATCGCGCACACCCGTGAGGCGATCGAGCTGGGCCAGGACCAGGTCGTCGAGCTGCGCCGGGAGGGCGTGAGCGTCACCAACTTCGACGGCACCCCGGCCGAGGTGCGCGAGTACCACGTCGACTGGGACGCCTCCGCCGCCGAGAAGGGCGGCTACGACTACTTCATGCTCAAGGAGATCGCCGAGCAGCCGAAGGCCGTCGCCGACACCCTCCTCGGCCGGATCGGCACCGACGGCCGGCTGACGCTCGACGAGCTGCGGATCTCCGACGCCGACCTGCGCTCGGTCGACAAGGTCGTCATCGTCGCCTGCGGCACGGCCTTCCACGCCGGCATGATCGCCAAGTACGCGATCGAGCACTGGACCCGCATCCCCTGCGAGGTCGAGGTCGCCTCGGAGTTCCGCTACCGCGACCCGATCATGGGCCCCGGCACGCTGGTCATCGCCATCTCGCAGTCCGGCGAGACCATGGACACCCTGATGGCCCTGCGGCACGCCCGCGAGCAGGGCGCCAAGGTGCTGGCGATCTGCAACACCAACGGCTCGACCATCCCGCGCGAGTCGGACGCGGTGCTGTACACCCACGCCGGGCCGGAGGTCGCGGTCGCGTCCACCAAGGCGTTCCTGACCCAGCTGGTCGCCTGCTACCTGGTCGCCCTCTACCTGGGCCAGGTGCGCGGCACCAAGTGGGGCGACGAGATCGTCACCATCATCCGCGAGCTCGGCGACGCGCCGAAGCAGGTCGAGCAGGTGCTGGAGACCATGGAGCCGGTGCGCGAGCTGGCCCGCTCGCTGGCCGACGCCCGCTCGGTGCTGTTCCTCGGCCGCCACGTCGGCTTCCCGGTGGCCCTGGAGGGCGCGCTCAAGCTCAAGGAGCTCGCCTACATGCACGCCGAGGGCTTCGCGGCGGGCGAGCTCAAGCACGGCCCGATCGCGCTGATCGAGGAGGGGCTGCCGGTCGTGGTGGTCGTGCCCTCGCCGCGCGGGCGGTCGATCCTGCACGACAAGATCGTCTCCAACATCCAGGAGATCCGGGCCCGCGGCGCCCGCACGATCGTGATCGCCGAGGAGGGCGACGAGGCCGTCGTGCCGTACGCGGACCACCTGATCCGCATCCCGGCGACCCCGACCCTGCTCCAGCCGCTGGTCTCCACCGTTCCGCTCCAGGTCTTCGCCTGCGAGCTGGCCACGGCCAAGGGCCACGAGGTCGACCAGCCGCGCAACCTGGCGAAGTCGGTCACCGTCGAGTAGTCGCTCGGCCTCTCACGGCGTCCCTGCGGTGGCTGCGTCCTACCGCAGGGACGCCGTGTCGAGCGTGAAGGAGAACGGGGCGGGCAGGTCGATCGACTTGCCGAACTCGACCTTGGTCTGGGTGATGTAGTCCTCGCTCTCAGGGTTGGTGAACAGCGTGACCGTGCCCTCGCTGCGGTCGATCAGCAGGTAGCAGGGGATTCCCGCAGCGGCGTAGCCCCTGCGCTTGGGCTCGCGGTCCTTGTGCGGGTTGGTCGAGGTGACCTCGAAGACGAGTAGGACGTCTCCCGTCGGGGCCCAGGAATCCAAATGGTCGAGGTGGTCGGCCGGGACGACTGTGCCGTCAGGGATGAAGCGGCCTTTGGGAGTGATCAGGCCCTTGACGGCCCCGATGTCCAAGTCGATCGCGGCGTTCCGAAAGAACTGCTTGGCGAGTTTCGAGACCGCGCCCTCGTGGTGTCCGTCCGGTGGCGGCGCCACGACGATCTCCCCTTCGATGAGTTCAGCCTTGAATCCCAGCGGGGTGTCCAGCTCCAGAAACGCCTGGAGAAGGCTCTCCTCGCCCAGCGGGTTCTCGACAGCTGGCATGGCGACCATGGCCCTTCTCCCTCCTGTGGGTCCGTGCCGAGCCACAAGGCAGGCGTACGGACCGACACCGGCGGGGCAACGAAGTGGGTGTCACTCGAAAGTGTGCCGCAGGCCCGGCTCCCGTGGGGCGGTGACGCGGGCTAGCGTCGGCGGTAGCCGACCGCCGAAGGAGTTCTCCCCATGCGCCATGCACACCCTGTGGAAACCGTCCGGGCCGCCGAGGCCGAGCTGATGGCGCGGCTGCCCGAGGGCACGCTGATGCAGCGGGCGGCGGCGGGGCTGGCGGCGACCTGCGCGCGGCTGCTGACCGGGCGTCGGGGGCGGGTGTACGGCAGCCGGGTGACGGTGCTGGCGGGCAGCGGGGACAACGGGGGTGACGCGCTGTACGCCGGGGCGGCGCTGGCCCGGCGCGGGGCGCGGGTGACGGCGGTGCTGCTCGCTCCGGCGAAGGCGCACCAGGGCGGGCTGGCCGCGCTGCGGGCGGCCGGTGGGCGGGTGACGGCGGAGCAGGAAGTCGGCCTGGCCGACTTCTCGTGCGCGGACCTGGTGCTGGACGGGATCGTCGGCATCGGCGGGCGGGGCGGGCTGAGGCCCGAGGCCGTGCCGTACGCGCGGGCCGAGCGGCGCGGCACCGTGGTGGCGGTGGACCTGCCCAGCGGAGTGGACGCCGACACCGGCGAGGTGCCGGGGGAGGCGCTGCGCGCGGACGTCACGGTCTGCTTCGGCACCTACAAGCCCGGCCTGCTGATCGACCCCGGGGCCTCGTACGCGGGCGCCGTGCAGCTGGTGGACATCGGCCTGGAACCGCCCGGGCCGGAGGTGACGGCCCTGCAGCACGCGGACGTGGCGGCGCTGCTGCCGCTGCCGGGCGCGGAGAGCGACAAGTACCGGCGCGGGGTGGTCGGGGTGGCGGCCGGCTCGGCGCGGTACCCGGGGGCGGCGCTGCTGGCGGTCGCCGGGGCGCTGCACGGTGGTGCGGGCGCCGTCCGGTACGTGGGCACGGCGGCCGAGGAGGTGGTGCGGCGCTTCCCGGAGACGCTGGTCACCGAGGGCGGACCGGCCGGGGCCGGGCGGGTGCAGGCCTGGGTGGTCGGGCCGGGCGGCGGCGAGGGGGCGCGGCAGGCGCTGGTCGAGGCGCTGGCGGGCGACGTCCCGGTGCTGGTGGACGCGGACGGGCTGACCGAGCTGGGCCGGCTCGGTCCGCGGGCGCTGGCCGGCCGCACCGCGCCCACCCTGCTGACCCCGCACACCGGCGAGGCCGCCCGGCTGCTGGCCGGCGCCGACGGCACCGCGCCGCGCGCCGCCGACGAGTTGGCCGCCACCCGGCTGGCCACCGCCCGCCGGCTGGCCGCCGCCTACCGGGCCACCGTGCTGCTCAAGGGCTCCACCACGGTGGTCGCCGACCCGGGCGGGGCCGTCCGGGTGAACCCCACCGGCACCTCCTGGCTGGCCACCGCGGGCAGTGGGGACGTGCTGGCCGGGCTGGCCGGTTCGCTGCTGGCCGCGGGCCTGCCGCCGCTGGACGCCGCCTCGGTGGCCGCCTACCTACACGGCCTGGCGGGCCGGGAGGCGGCGGGCGAGCCCGGGGCACCGGTGACGGCGCTCGCGGTGGCCGATGCGCTGCCCACGGTCTGGCGGGCCGTCCGGCAGTCGTAGCCGGGCCCGTCGCCCCGCCGCGGGCCGGAACCGCGACGTCCGTTCACCGCGTCCTGAACTGGGCGGACGAGCCGTCCGCCGCAGGTCGGCGGGGTGCGGGGGGTCGCGGTGCCGACCACCGCGCCGAAGGCCCGTTCGGCGAGGACTCCGGGACGTCTGGGAGACTGACCCTGATGACAACTGCGAACACGACCGGCACGGCCACCCTCACCGACGGCGTACGGGCCGAGGCGACCATCGATCTCGCCGCCCTGCGCGGCAACCTCGCCAGCCTGCGGGAACGCGTCGGGAGCACGGCGGTGATGCTCGCGGTCAAGGCGGACGCCTATGGCCACGGCGCGGTCGAGTGCGCCCGCGAGGCGGTCGCGAACGGGGTCGGCTGGCTCGGCTGCGCGACGCCGGACGAGGCGTTGGCGCTGCGGGCCGCGGGCATCCGCCCCGAGCAGGCCCGCATCCTGTGCTGGCTGTGGACGCCGGGCGGGCCGTGGCGCGAGGCGCTGCGCGCGGACCTGGACATCTCGGTCAGCGGCCGGTGGGCGCTGGAGGAACTGCTGACGGCCGTTCGGCAGACCGGCATCCCGGCGCGCGTCCACCTCAAGGCCGACACCGGCCTCGGCCGCAACGGCTGCCAGCCGCACGACTGGCCGCAGCTGGTGGCCGAGACCCGGCGGGCCGAGGCGGAGGGGCTGCTGCGGGTCGTCGGCGTCTGGTCGCACTTCGCCGCCGCCGACGAGCCCGGCCACCCGTCGATCCAGGCCCAGTTGGACTCCTTCCGCACCGCGCTGGCGCAGGCCGAGGCCGCCGGGCTGCGCCCCGAGGTCCGGCACCTGGCCAACTCCCCGGCCACCCTGCTGCTGCCCGAGTCGCACTTCGACCTGGTCCGCACCGGCCTGGCCGCGTACGGGCTGTCGCCGGTGCCCGAGGTGGGCTCGCCGGCCGACTTCGGGCTGCGCCCGGTGATGGCGCTGACCGCCCGGCTGGCGCTGGTCAAGCACGTCCCCGGCGGGCACGGGGTCAGCTACGGCCACCACTACGTGACGCCCGGTCCGACCACGCTGGGCCTGGTCCCGGTCGGCTACGGCGACGGCGTCCCGCGGCACGGCAGCGGCACCGGCCCGGTGCAGATCGGCGGCAAGTGGCGCACGGTGGCCGGCCGGGTCGCGATGGACCAGTTCGTGGTGGACCTGGGCGGCGACACCCCCGAGACCGGCGACGAGGTGCTGGTGTTCGGCAACGGCGAGCGCGGTGAGCCGACCGCCGAGGACTGGGCCCGCGCCTGCGGCACCATCTCGTACGAGATCATCACCCGGATCGGCACCCGGGTGCCCCGCCGCTACCTGGACGGGAGCCACGGCGGCGGCCCCGACGGGGGCCGGACGGCATGACCGACACGCCGGCCGACAGCAACCCGGTCGCGGCGGTGGCCAAGGCGGCCGGCGCGGCCACCGGGGTGAGCCGGGCCGGTGTGATCGGGATCTCGGTCGGCGTGCTGGCGGCCGGGGCGGCCGCGGGCGTCGCGATCGAGCGGCTGACGGTAGGCCGGGCGATGCGCCGCCGGGCCAGGGCCGAGCTGGAGGCGACCGCCCCGTACGGTTCGCTGCGCGGGCGCCCGCTGACGGTGGCCGCGCCGGACGGCACCGAGCTGTACGTCGAGCTGGACGGCACCGGCTGGGACGAGCCGGACGGCGCCGGGGCCGAGCGGGCCGGAGGCGAGCGGGCGAACAGCAGCCCCGAGCCGCTGACCGTGGTGTTCAGCCACGGCTACTGCCTCAACCTGGACAGCTGGCACTTCCAACGGGCGGCGCTGCGCCAGGGCCTGCGGCTGGTCTTCTGGGACCAGCGCAGCCACGGCCGCTCCGAGCGCTCCCGCTCGTACCTGACGGGCGAGCCGGCCAGCATCGACCAGCTGGGCGGTGACCTCAAGGCGGTGATCGACGCCGTCGCGCCGACCGGGCCGCTGGTGCTGGTGGGCCATTCGATGGGCGGCATGACGGTGATGGCGCTGGCCGACCAGCACCCCGAGCTGTTCCGGACGCGAGTCGCCGGGGTCGCGCTGGTCGGCACCCTGGCGGGGGACTGGAACGAGGTGAGCCTCGGTCTGCCGAAGGCCGGGGCCAAGCTGTTCAAGAAGGTCGCGCCCGGGGTGGTGAAGCTGCTCGGCCGTCAGGTCGACCTGGTGGAGGCGAGCCGGCGGATCGGCTCGGACGTGGCCGCCGTGTTCTACCGACGGTTCTCCTTCGGCGGCCGGGACGTCGACCCCGGCGTGGTGCGCTTCGCCGAGCAGCTGCTGGACGCCACCCCGATCGACGTGGTCGCCGAGTTCTACCCGGTGTTCGGCGCGCACGAGAAGTACGGCGCGCTGGCCGCCCTGCGCGGCCTGCCGGCCCTGGTGCTGGCCGGGACGAAGGACCTGCTGACGCCCTCGGCGCACAGCGAGGCGATGGCCGAGCGGCTGCCGGGGGCCGAGCTGGTGCTGGCCGAGGGGGCCGGGCACCTGGTGCTGCTGGAGCGCCCGGAGCTGGTCGACCACGAGCTGGCGCGGCTGCTGCGCCGGGCCGCGGACTTCGCCGGTGCCGCGCCGCTGCCGCCGGCCGTCCTCGAACTCGCGGCCGAACCGCCCCGGGAGGACCGTCCTCCGGCGGGTGCGGGCCCGGGCGCGGCCCCGGATCCGGCCGTCGACCCCGCCTGAGACCTGCCCGGGCACCCGTGGGGCCCGCCCGGGTACCCGCGCGCCACGGCGGGGTGCGGTGATGTGGCACGGTAGCGGTGGCGGGCCGGTGGTCGGTGCGCCGCTACGGACCGAAGGGCAAGACACGCGCATGGGCTCGCACGCCACTCTGACCGTCCCCACTCCGGAGCGGATGGGCCGGCTCGGCCGGGAGCTGGCCGCGCTGCTGCGGCCGGGGGACCTGGTGCTGCTCTCCGGTGAGCTGGGGGCGGGGAAGACCACACTGACCCGGGGCCTGGGGGAGGGGCTGCAGGTCCGCGGGGCGGTGACCTCGCCGACCTTCGTGATCGCCCGGGTGCACCCCTCGCTGGTCGGCGGCCCGGCCCTGGTGCACGTGGACGCGTACCGGCTGGGCGGGGACCTCGACGAGATGGAGGACCTCGACCTGGACGTCTCGCTGCCGGAGTCGGTGGTCGTGGTCGAGTGGGGCGAGGGCAAGGTCGAGCGGCTGTCCGAGGAGCGCCTGGAGGTCCGGATCGAGCGGGCGATCGGTGACACCGCCGGGGAGGACCACGACCCGCGCCGGGTGCTGCTCACCGGCATCGGGCCGCGCTGGGCGGGCGTCCCGCTGGCCGAGCTGGCCTAGGGCCCGCCCCGGGGCTTTCCCGGCACCGGTCGATCGGGTTCCACCGTTTTGCCGACAGGCCGTCGGCAAGGTGTTGCGGGCGGGGCGCCGGGCGTGGTGGGATGGGTGCTGCGGTTAGGTCTGCCTAACTAGGGAGGCGCCATGTCGAGCACCACCCCCGCCCCGGAGCGCGCCGTGCGTGCCACCGGAGCCGGAGAGTCCGCCCGCCGCGCTGCGGGGGAGCCGATGCGGGCCCTGCTGGCCGCCTGCGCGGCCGCCGAGGCGGTGTCCAGGCCGCCGGAGCCGAGGGCCCGGCAGGCCGACGACGAACCCGAGGCGGGCGCGCCCCGGGCCGCCTAGCGCCAGCTGCCCGTCCTACGGGACCACGACCACCTTGGTGCCGTTCGGCGCGAAGTCCCAGAGCAGCTGCCCCTCGGGGCGGCCGCTGCGGATGCCGCCGGTCTTGGTCTTCGGGTCGGCGGTCGGCGTGGTGCCGTCCAGGGCAGCGCTGAATCCGAACACCACGCCGTTCTGCTGCGCGAAGCGCACCACGTGTTCGATCTGCTTGCCGTCCGTCCCGGTCGCGGTCTGGGTGCGGCTGTACACCGAGTAGCTGCCCGGGGTGGGCTCGACCGAGCCCGGGGTGACCAGGAAGGCGGCCGCGACCTGCGGGTTCTTCTTCGGGTCAACCAGCCAGACGACGTGGCCGCCGGCCGAGTAGACGACCCGCGTGCCGCTGCCCGAGGTGGCCGGCAGCGGCGGGACGGTCGGGGTGGCGGAGGCGCTCGGCGTCGCGGAGGCGGCCGGTCCGGTGGACGTCGAGGCGACGGTCGGCCTGGCCCCGCCCGCCCGGTCCTGGGCGCCGTTGGCCTGGAAGGCCAGCAGGCTCACCACTGCCAGGGCCCCCAGGGTCAACCCCGTGACCACCACTCCAGGACCCATCTTCGCCACGTGCCCGCTCCTGCCGCCGTCCGCTGTACGTACCGCCCTTATCGTGCCAGGTCCCCCGGGCGGGTCGGCAGTGGCCAGTACGTGTGTTCCGGAGGGGGACACCAGCTCGATCGGCCGGTCGGCCCAACGTCGGTCTAACCTTGACCCGTGCTGCTGCTCGCGTTCGACACCGCTACCCCTGCCGTCACCGCCGCCGTCCACGACGGCACGGCCGTCCTCGCCGAGACCCACCAGGTCGACGCCAGGCGCCACGGCGAACTGCTGCTGCCCGCGATCGACCAGGTCCTGCGGGCCGCCGGAGTGGACAAGAATCGGCTCACCGGCATCGCGGTCGGGGTCGGCCCGGGCCCGTACACCGGCCTGCGGGTCGGTCTGGTGACCGCCGCCGCGCTCGGCCACGCGCTCGGCCTGCCGGTGCACGGCGTCTGCACCCTGGACGCGATCGCCTTCCAGGCGCGCGCCGAGGGCCTGGCCGGACAGCCGTTCACGGTCGCCACCGACGCGCGCCGCAAGGAGGTCTACTGGGCCTCCTACGACGCCGAGGGCAACCGCACCGAGGGCCCCGGCGTGGACCGACCGGCCGAGCTGACGCCCGCCGCCCGCTCGGTGGGCGCCGGCGCGCTGCTCTACCCCGAGGCCTTCCCGGGCGCCCACGGGCCCGAGCACGTCTCGGCCGGTGCCCTGGCCGGCTTCGCCGCCGCCGAGCTGGCCGCCGGGCGCGAGCTGCTGCCGAACGTGCCGCTGTACCTGCGCCGCCCGGACGCCCAGGTCCCGGCGGCCTACAAGAACGTTCTGGGGGGCAAGGCGGTGCTCCCGGCGTGAACCACGGAACCACCCTGCGCCCGATGCGCTGGTGGGACATCGAGCCGGTGCTGGACCTGGAGCTCAGGCTGTTCCCCGAGGACGCCTGGTCCTCCGGGATGTTCTGGTCCGAGCTCGCCGAGGCCCACCCCGGCGGCACCCGCCACTACTCGGTCGCCACCGCCGCGGACGGCACGATCGTCGGCTACGCCGGCCTGATGGCCGTCGCCGGCGACGGAGACGTCCAGACCATCGCCGTGGACGAGCGCCACCAGGGCGCCGGCCTCGGCACCGCCCTGCTCACCGACCTGATCCACGAGGCCGCCCGGCGCGGCTGCGCCGACCTGCTGCTGGAGGTGCGGGTGGACAACCAGCGCGCCCAGCGGCTCTACGAGCGCCACGGCTTCGAACCGGTGGGCATCCGGCGCGGCTACTACCAGCCCGCCAACGTCGACGCGCTGGTGATGCGCCTCGAACACCCGAGCACCGACAGCACCGACCCGAAGGACATTGAGGACACCCCCCATGGCTGACGAACCGCTCGTCCTCGGCATCGAGACCTCCTGCGACGAGACCGGCGTCGGCATCGTGCGCGGCACCACGCTGCTGGCCGACGCGGTCGCCTCCAGCGTGAACGACCACGCCCGCTTCGGCGGCGTCGTCCCGGAGATCGCCAGCCGCGCCCACCTGGAGGCGATGGTCCCGACCATCCAGCGCGCCCTGGACACGGCCGGCATCAAGGCCGGCGACCTGGACGGCATCGCCGTCACCGCCGGCCCCGGCCTGGCGGGCGCGCTGCTGGTCGGCGTCAGCGCGGCGAAGGCGTACGCCTGGGCGCTCGACAAGCCGCTGTACGGGGTCAACCACCTCGCCTCGCACATCTGCGTGGACCAGCTGGAGCACGGCCGGCTGCCCTCGCCGACGATGGCCCTGCTGGTCTCCGGCGGGCACTCCTCGCTGCTGCTCAGCGAGGACATCACCACCGACGTCCGCCCGCTCGGCGCGACCATCGACGACGCGGCCGGCGAGGCCTTCGACAAGGTCGCCCGGGTGCTCGGCCTGGGCTTCCCCGGCGGCCCGATCGTCGACCGGACGGCCCGCGAGGGCGACCCGAAGGCGATCGCCTTCCCGCGCGGCCTGACCGGGAAGAACGACCCCGAGTACGACTTCTCCTTCTCCGGCCTCAAGACCGCCGTCGCCCGCTGGGTGGAGGCCAAGCGCCGGGCCGGCGAGGAGGTGCCGATCGCCGACGTCGCGGCCTCCTTCCAGGAGGCGGTCACCGACGTGCTCACCCGCAAGGCCGTCAAGGCCTGCAAGGACAGCGGCGTCGACCACCTGATGATCGGCGGCGGCGTCGCGGCCAACTCCCGGCTGCGTGAGATGGCCCAGCAGCGCTGCGACCGGGCCGGCATCCGGCTGCGGGTGCCCCGGCCGGGCCTGTGCACCGACAACGGCGCGATGGTGGCGGCGCTGGGCTCCGAGATGGTGTGGCGCGGCCGCACCCCCTCCGCCTTCGAGCTGTCCGCGGACTCCTCGCTGCCCGTCACCGAGGTCCACGTCCCGGCCGGGGGAGCCGGGCACGGTGACGTCCACGGCCAGGCCTACCAGGCCCTCGGCGGTGGCGCCGGGTGACCGTCGCCGCGATGTGGGAGGCCCGCGCGGCGGACGGCCGCGGGGCCGAACTCGCCGCCTGGGCAAGGGAGTCCGCGCTTCCCGCGGTGCGCGGCGCGGCCGGGCTGGAGCGCCTCGAACTGCTCTCCGCCCCCGGTGACCGGGTGCTGCTGATCACCTGGTGGAGCGGTACGCCCGTGCCGGTCGCCGACCCGCCCGCCGAACTGCTGGGCCGTCCGGTGCACCGCTGGTCCTTCACCAGCGAGCACGTCGAGTAGGTCCCGGACGGGAACCGCCACGGCGGCGCTACCGTGCATAGCTGAGAGAACGCTGGACGGGACCGGGAGCGCGGTGCGGTGAACAGGGACGGGTGGAGCAGGACCAGGACGTACGCGGCGGGGGCGGTGGCCCTGCTGGCCTTCGCCACCGCGTGCGGCGACAACGGGGGCGGCGGCAGCGCCGCCCCGGCCGCGAGCACGGCCGGGACGGCGGCGGCGACCCCGCCGCCCGCCGGCGGCACCCCCGGCGCGGCGGCCACCACGCCCGGCGCGGCCCCGGCCCAGGGCGACGCCGCGGCCTGGGCGAAGTGGAACCTCAAGCCGCTGGCCCCGGCCCCCGCGCCGCCCGCCGACAAGCCCATCAAGCTCGAACGCACCGGCACCGTACCGGTGTTCAGCGACGTGAAGACCACCGACAAGGTCGTCTTCATCACCATCGACGACGGCGCCGAGAAGGACCCGAAGTTCGTCGAGATGCTGACCGAGCTCAAGGTGCCGATCTCGATGTTCCTGACCAAGGACATCGTCAAGAACGACTACGGCTACTTCAAGCCGCTCCAGGCGCTGGGCAACCACATCCAGAACCACACCGTCACCCACCCGGTGATGAGCAAGCTCCCGGCCGACAAGCAGAAGTCCGAGATCTGCGAGGACCAGGCCGCGCTCACCCAGCAGTACGGCACCGCCCCGCTGCTGTTCCGCCCGCCGTTCGGCGACGGCGCCAACACCCCGACGCTCAACACCTCGGTGCAGCAGTGCGGTCCGCGCGCGATCGTGCTGTGGCGCGAGTCGATGCAGATCCACGACATGCAGTACCAGGCGGGCGACAAGAAGTTGAAGTCCGGCGACATCATCCTGGCGCACTTCCGCGGCCCCAAGGAGCTCAAGGGCGCCACCATGACCCAGATGTTCGCGGACCTGCTGGCCCGGATCCAGGAGCAGGGCTTCTCGGTGGCCCGGCTGGAGGACTACATCCAGGCGCCGTCCTCGTAGCCGCTCAGACCGGCCGGCCCAGCATCATCAGCGGCCCGTTGTCGGTGCGGCTGAGGATCACCGTGACGGAGTTCGGCCCGGAGGGCTTGAGCTGGCGGCGCAGCTCCTCCGGGGTGATCGCCATCCCGCGCTTCTTGATCACCACCGTGCCGACCCCGCGCTCGCGCAGCAGCGCTTTCAGCTTCTTGACGTTGTACGGGAGCACGTCGGTGAGCTCGAAGGCGTGCGCGTACGGGGTGGCGACCAGCCGGTCCGAGGTCACGTAGGCGATCTTCGGGTCGATCAGCCGGCCGTCGACCTGCCCGGCGACCTCGGCCACCAGGTGCGCCCGGATCACCGCGCCGTCCGGCTCGTACAGGTACCGCCCGACCGGGCCGGCCGGCGGGTCGGGCAGGTCGCCGCCGGTCAGGGTGTCGCCGTGCGGCAGCAGGGTCGCGCGGTGCGGGCGGACCGCGCCGGTGCCGAACCAGAGCACCGCCTCCTTGACGTCCCCGTGGTCGGAGACCCACTCGGCCTCGGCGTCCGCCGGGACGGCCTCGTGCGGGATGCCCGGGGCGACCTTCAACGCGCCGATCGGGGTCCGCCGGCCGGCCTCGATCGCCCAGGAGAGCGGCGGGGCGTACGCCTCCGGGTCGAACACCCGGCCGCGCGAGGTGCGCCGGGCCGGGTCGGTGAACACCGCGTCGTAGCCGGTGACGTCCACCTCGGCGACGTCCGTGCAGCGCACCTCCACCAGGTCCGACAGGCCCAGCGCGGCGGCGTTGGCGGCGGTGGCGGCACAGGCCGCCGGGTCCTTGTCGACGGCCAGCACCCGGATCCCGGCCCGGGCCAGCGCCAGCACGTCCCCGCCGATGCCGCAGCAGAGGTCCGCCAGGCGCCGTACGCCCAGCTCGGCGAAGCGGCGGGCCCGCCACTCGGCCACGCTGCGCCGGGTGGACTGCTCGACCCCGTTGGGCGTGAAGTACATCAGGTCGGCGTCCGCCCCGAACTTCGCCCGTGCCCGCTGCCGCAGCCGGGCCTGGCCGAACGCCGCCGACACCAGCTCCGCCGGGTGCTCCCGCCGCAGCCGGGTGGCCAGCGCCAGCTCCTCCTCGGGGGCGAACTCGCGCAGCTCGGCGAGCAGGGCCTGGCCCTCGGGGGTCAGCAGGGGCTGGAGGTTCTCGGTGTCCACGGGCTCATTCTGACCGGTCGGCCCGTCGGTACCCGAGCCGCCGGGCGCCGCGGGCGCCGTACACGCGTACGGACACTCGCCCGCGGGTCGAGTCCGCAGCGCGCGTCGTTGGCACTCTGGTTGACTGAGTGCTAACGGCAGCCTATGGTCGTCCTTGGCACTCCCCACTGGGGGAGTGCTAATGCGAAGACGTGTGCCTGACCCCCGCGACGGCAGGCACGCAGGTTCGCCCCTACCCGTTAGAAAACCCCGTAATCTCCGAAGGGGAGCTCGGACGTGACCACCAGCAGCAAGGTTGCCATCAAGCCGCTCGAGGACCGCATCGTGGTCCAGCCGCTCGACGCCGAGACCACCACGGCCTCCGGCCTGGTTATCCCGGACACCGCCAAGGAGAAGCCCCAGGAGGGCGTCGTCCTGGCCGTCGGCCCGGGCCGCTTCGAGGACGGCCAGCGTCTGCCGCTCGACGTCGCCGTGGGTGACATCGTCCTGTACTCGAAGTACGGCGGCACTGAGGTGAAGTACCAGGGCGAGGAGTACCTCGTCCTCTCCGCCCGCGACGTTCTCGCCATCATCGAGAAGTAAGTCGTTCCGACCCGCCCCGGATCCGTGTCCCTAGTGACAGGGGCCCGGGGCGTGGTTGTTGGTTCACGTAGTTCGGCGGCCGGTCGGCCGCAGCCCCGAGGGAATAGGGAACATGGCGAAGATCCTGCAGTTCGACGAGGACGCCCGCCGCTCGCTGGAGCGCGGTGTCAACAAGCTGGCCGACACCGTCAAGGTGACCATCGGCCCCAAGGGCCGCAACGTCGTCATCGACAAGAAGTTCGGCGCCCCGACCATCACCAACGACGGTGTCACCATCGCCCGTGAGGTCGAGCTGGACGACCCGTACGAGAACCTTGGCGCGCAGCTCGTCAAGGAGGTCGCCACCAAGACCAACGACGTCGCGGGTGACGGCACCACCACCGCCACCGTGCTGGCCCAGGCCCTGGTCAACGAGGGTCTGCGCAACGTCGCCGCCGGTGCCGGCCCGGCCGCCCTCAAGAAGGGCATCGACAAGGCCGTCGCCGCCGTCTCCGAGCACCTGCTGTCCATCGCCCGCGAGATCGAGGGCAAGGACGACGTCGCCGCCGTCGCGTCCCTCTCCGCGCAGGACACCCAGGTCGGCGAGCTGATCGCCGAGGCGATCGACAAGGTCGGCAAGGACGGTGTCATCACCGTCGAGGAGTCGAACACCTTCGGCGTGGAGCTGGACTTCACCGAGGGCATGCAGTTCGACAAGGGCTACCTGTCGCCGTACTTCGTCACCGACGCCGAGCGCCAGGAAGCGGTCCTCGAGGACCCGTACATCCTGATCAACCAGGGCAAGATCTCCTCCATCCAGGAGCTGCTGCCGCTGCTGGAGAAGATCCTGCAGAGCGGTGCCTCCAAGCCGCTGCTGATCATCGCCGAGGACGTCGACGGCGAGGCGCTGTCGACCCTGGTCGTGAACAAGATCCGCGGCACCTTCAACGCCGTCGCCGTCAAGGCCCCCGGCTTCGGTGACCGCCGCAAGGCGATCCTCGGCGACCTGGCCGTCCTCACCGGCGGCACGGTCATCTCCGAGGAGGTCGGCCTCAAGCTCGACCAGGCCGGTCTGGACGTGCTGGGCACCGCCCGCCGCGTGACCATCACCAAGGACGACACCACCGTCGTCGACGGTGCCGGTGACTCCGAGGCCGTGGCCGGCCGCGTCGCCCAGATCAAGGGCGAGATCGCCGCGACCGACTCCGACTGGGACCGCGAGAAGCTGCAGGAGCGCCTGGCCAAGCTGGCCGGCGGCGTCTGCGTCATCAAGGTCGGCGCCGCCACCGAGGTGGAGCTCAAGGAGCGCAAGCACCGCCTGGAGGACGCCATCTCGGCGACCCGCGCCGCGGTCGAGGAGGGCATCGTCGCCGGCGGTGGCGCCTCGCTGGTGCACGCCGCCAAGGTGCTGGACGGCGGCCTGGGCCTGTCGGGTGACGAGGCCACCGGTGTCGCCGTGGTCCGCAAGGCGCTGCACGAGCCGCTGCGCTGGATCGCCCAGAACGCCGGCCTGGAGGGCTACGTCATCACCTCCAAGGTCTCCGAGCTGGAGGCCGGCCAGGGCTACAACGCCGCCACCGGTGAGTACGGCGACCTGGTGAAGGCCGGCGTCATCGACCCGGTCAAGGTCACCCGCTCCGCGCTGGAGAACGCCGCCTCGATCGCCTCCCTGCTCCTCACCACCGAGACCCTCGTGGTGGAGAAGAAGGAGGAGGAGGCCGACGCCGGTCACTCGCACGGCGGTCACGGCCACTCGCACTGAGGCACCGACGCCTGACCGGAGGCCCGGCCCGCTCCCCACGGGGAGTCCGGCCGGGCCTCCGGCCGTTACTCGCCCGCTCGCCTCCGGGGCGGGGATTCACCCGCTCGCCTCCGGGGCGGCGTGGACGGCCTCGCGGCGGGTCCGTTTGAGGCTTCAACTATCAGTAGAATTTTGCAGAATGCAAAGATTGCCTTATAACTGAGGCATGATCGAGGCCCGCCACCTGCGCGTCCTGCGTGCCGTCGCCCGCACCGGCTCCTTCTCCGCCGCCGCCCGCGAGCTGGGGTGCACCCAGCCCGCCATCAGCCAGCAGATGAAGGCCCTGGAGAAGTCGGTGGACACCCCGCTGGTGGTCCGCTCGGGCCGCGGGATGCAGCTCAGCGAGGCCGGGCGGGTCCTGCTCAAGCATGCCACCGGGATCCTGGCCGGGCTCTCCGCCGCCGAGGAGGAGGTGGCCGCGATCGCCGGGCTGCGGGCCGGCCGGGTGCGGCTGGTCTCCTTCCCGACCGCCAGTTCCACCCTGGTGCCGCCCGCGGTCGCCCGCCTGCGGGACAGCCATCCGGGGGTGCGCGTGTCGCTGGTCGAGGCCGAGCCGCCGGAGTCGCTGGCGATGCTGCGCGGCGGCGAGTGCGAGATCGCGCTGGCCTTCCGCTACCCGCAGTCCGACGGCGCGGCCGCGGCGCCCGCCCCCGCGCACGGCTCGCCGCGCGAGGCCCGGGCCGAGGCGAACCTGGAGGCCCAGCAGCTGTCGGCCGGCACCGACTGGTCCGACCTGGTGGTCACCCCGCTGCTGGACGACCCGCTGGTGGGCCTGCTGCCGGCCGCCCACCCGCTGGCCGGGCGGGGCGGTCCGGTGGAGCTGGTGGAGCTGGCGGGGGAGCAGTGGATCGCCGGCTGCCCGCAGTGCCGGGGGCACCTGGTGGAGCTGTGCGCGGGGGCGGGTTTCGAGCCCCGGATCGACTTCGCGACCGACGACTACCCGGCGGTGGTCGGCCTGGTGGCGGCCGGGCTCGGGGTGGCGGTGCTGCCCCGGCTGGCCCTCCAGTCGGTGCGTCCTGACGGCGTGTCGACGGTGCCGGTGCGGACGGCCTCGGGGGTGCCGGCGGTGCGCCAGGTGGTGGCGCTCACCTTGCCGGACCTGGCCGAGGTGCCGGCCGTCGCGCTGATGCGGGAGCGGCTGGCGGGTGCGGCCGCCGATCGCTGACGGTCGGTGACCGGGGTCCCCGGAGGGGACGGGGCGGCCTGAGGCGCCGCGAAGAAACGTTTCTTCACGGCGCGCCGCGGACCTGGATCTAACGCTGCGCGACCGCCGGCGGGGTCAACGGGACCTCCACCAGGCGGTGCCGCGAGCGACCCAGCATCTCCTCGCGCTCGTCCTCGGTCATCCCGCCCCAGACCCCGTACGGCTCGCGGACCGCCAGGGCGTGCGCCGCGCACTCGGCGATCACCGGGCAGCGCATGCAGACCTCTTTGGCGCTGGTCTCGCGGGAACTGCGGGCCGCTCCGCGCTCACCCTCCGGGTGGAAGAAGAGCGAGCTGTCCACGCCGCGGCAGGCCGCCGAGAGCTGCCAGTCCCAGAGGTCCGCGTTGGGACCGGGGAGGCGGGAGAAATCTGCCATGGCTCATTCCCTTCAGAGGCGGTCGGCGGCGGCCGGGCGTTTCGGCGGGCTGCTGCCGAACGGTGCCCGGCGGGGCGCCCCGCGCTGGTGTGGACACCTGGAAATATGACTTAAGGCAACTCCATGGACAAGTCACCCACACACTGGCACAACAGTCAATGACCATACGAAAGCTATAAAAACGGGCAAAGTGGGCACGAGGTCCGATGGGCGCGGGGTGTGGCAATCGGGTGGTCGACAGGCGCGCGACGACCCGCACCGGCGTGCGGGTCGTGCGCCCACCGCGCGCGAGCTGCGCAAAAGTGCGGCGTGTGCACCGCGATGCGGCTGATCGGTAATGGGTTGGCCACGTACAGTGGTGGAGATGGCCCGAAGGCCGTAACTCATTCGAGTGACGGTCGTTGGTAGTGCGGAGGCGGTTAGCGGGCGCCGGACGTCGGGAACGATCGCGGGCAAGTCGGGGCGATCAGGACGAAGTCCGTCGCCGATCGGCCGTGTCGGAGAGGTTCGTACCAGCCAGGAGGCTCAACGTGACGCGGATCAGCTGCGGAGGACGACGGTCATGACTTCCGTTCTCGTTTGCGACGATTCCCCGCTCGCCCGCGAGGCGCTTCGCCGCGCCGTCGCGACCGTACCCGGTGTGGACCGGGTCACCACCGCGACGAACGGGGAGGAGGTCCTCCGCCGCTGGGTGGCCGACCGCTCCGATCTCGTCCTGATGGACGTCCGGATGCCCGGCCTCGGCGGGGTCGAGACCGTCCGGCGGCTGCTGTCCGCCGACCCGGGCGCGCGGATCATCATGCTCACTGTCGCCGAGGACCTCGACGGGGTCGCGCTCGCGGTGGCCGCGGGTGCCCGCGGGTACCTGCACAAGGACGCCTCGCGCGCCGAGCTGCGGGCCACCGTCACCCAGGCCCTCGCCGACCCGACCTGGCGGCTCGCCCCGCGCCGGCTGCGCAGCCCCGACATGGGCGCGGCACCGACCTTGACGGCGCGTGAGATCCAGGTGCTGGAGGGCATGAGTCACGGACGCAGCAACGCCGAGATCGGGCGCGAGCTGTTCCTGTCCGAGGACACCGTCAAGACCCACGCCCGACGGCTGTTCAAGAAGCTCGGCGCCTCCGACCGTGCGCACGCGGTGGCGCTGGGTTTCCGCTGGGGCCTGGTCCGCTGACCGTCGGCGGCGCCGCCGGTTGCGGCGCGCCGCCCTCGAATTCCGGAGCGGGCGCCGCACGGGCGTGTGACGTTACGGTCCCGAGGTTGCACCATGGAGGAGTGGAGCACCTCGGGGACCAGCGGACAGGCACTGCGGCGAACCACGCAGCCGCAGGACACTCGGCGGACGGCGCGACGGACAGGACCACCCACGGCGGCGCGGCGGGAGGCGGCACGGTGCAGGAGGGGCCGGTGGTGCGCGGCACGCCGCACGGTGCCGCAGCGCATAACGTTCCGGTGCACAACTCCGGACGCGGTGCCGCGTTTTCCCGATCGACCAGGCACCATGGACCGATGCGCGACGATGTCGCCGGTGCGGCCGGCCAGGCGGACCCGGGTGAGGCCGAGCCCTCCGACCCGGGCCACGACGCGTACGCGGAATCCGGCGACCCCGTGACCGGGGACGGTCCGGTCCGCCCGCCGGTGCTCGGCACGGGCGGCTCCCCCCTGGTGGGCGAACTGGTCGCGGCCGCGGTGCGCGGCGAGGGCCCCGCGATCGACGCGCTGCTCGCCTACGTCCACCCGCTGGCGCTGCGGTACTGCCGCGCCCGGCTGGTCCGGCTGCCCGGCGGGGCCCGGCACCACGTGGACGACGTGGCCCAGGAGGTCTGCGTCGCGGTGCTGTGCGCGCTGCCCCGGTACAAGGACCAGGGGCGGCCGTTCGAGGCCTTCGTCTACGGCATCGCCGCGCACAAGATCGCCGATCTGCAGCGGGCCGCGATGCGCGGGCCCGGCTCCACCGTCGTGCCGCAGGACGACCTGCCGGAGGTGCCGGACGAGGCGCTCGGCCCGGAGGAGCAGGCGCTGCTGAGCAGCGACGCGGCCTGGGCCAAGGAGCTGCTCTCCAACCTGCCGGCCCGTCAGCGCGAGCTGGTGCTGCTGCGGGTGGCCGCCGGGCTGTCGGCGGAGGAGACCGGCGAGGTGCTCGGGATGTCGCCGGGGGCCGTCCGGGTCGCCCAGCACCGTGCGCTCAGCCGGCTGCGGGCGCTCGCGGAGGAGTCCTCCTGACCGGAGGCGCCGGCTCCTCCCGGGTGGAGGCGCAGGCCGGAGGGCCGGGCCGGGTGGAATGAGCCCGCGGGGGCGCTTGTTGTCAAGGGCACACGAGGGCACATTCGCGGTGCCAGTACCATGGGGTATCGGCGCCTGGGCAGGTTGCCAAAGTTTTGCGGGTGCACACGGGGTTCCGTTGGAGCTTCCTCCAAGCCACCCGGCTTTCGGCGGTCTGCGCGAGTGAGCGATCAACGCGCCCCCTCCCTCTGGGCGCGAGCGGATAAGGCCGGCCACGGAAGGTACCCCCAAATGTCTTACAACGCCGCAGGCGTACCCGAGAAGTTCGCCATGCTCGGGCTCACGTTCGATGACGTCCTGCTGCTGCCCGGGGCCTCCGCGGTGCTGCCGAACCAGGTCGACACCTCCTCGCGGGTCTCCCGGAACGTCCGCGTCAACATCCCGCTGCTGTCCGCGGCGATGGACAAGGTCACCGAGGCGCGGATGGCCATCGCGATGGCCCGCCAGGGCGGCGTCGGCGTGCTGCACCGCAACCTGTCGGTCGAGGACCAGGCCAACCAGGTCGACCTGGTGAAGCGCTCCGAGTCCGGCATGGTCACCGACCCGATCACGGTCGGCCCGGACACCACGCTCGCCGAGGCCGACGCGCTGTGCGCCAAGTTCCGCATCTCCGGCGTCCCGATCGCCGACGAGTCCGGCAAGCTGCTCGGCATCGTCACCAACCGCGACATGGCCTTCGAGTCGGACCGCAGCCGCAAGGTCCGCGAGATCATGACCCCGATGCCGCTGATCACCGGCAAGGTCGGCATCTCCGGCGAGGACGCGATGGCGCTGCTGCGCCGCCACAAGATCGAGAAGCTCCCGCTGGTCGACGACGAGGGCCGGATCAAGGGCCTGATCACGGTCAAGGACTTCGTCAAGGCCGAGCAGTACCCGAACGCCGCCAAGGACGCCGAGGGCCGTCTGCTGGTCGGCGCCGCCGTCGGCGCCAGCGCCGAGGCCTTCGACCGGGCCCAGGCCCTGGTCGAGGCGGGCGTGGACTTCCTGGTCGTCGACACCTCGCACGGCCACAGCCACAACGCGCTGGCCTGGATCGAGAAGATCAAGTCCGCCGTCAAGGTCGACGTGGTCGGCGGGAACGTCGCCACCCGCGACGGCGCCCAGGCGCTGATCGACGCCGGCGTGGACGGCGTCAAGGTCGGCGTCGGCCCCGGCTCCATCTGCACCACCCGCGTCGTCGCCGGCATCGGCGTCCCGCAGATCACCGCCATCTACGAGGCCGCGCTGGCCTGCCAGGCGGCCGGCGTGCCGGTCATCGGCGACGGCGGCCTGCAGTACTCGGGCGACATCGGCAAGGCGCTCGCCGCCGGTGCCGACACCGTGATGCTGGGCTCGCTGCTGGCCGGCTGCGAGGAGTCCCCGGGCGAGCTGCTGTTCATCAACGGCAAGCAGTTCAAGTCCTACCGCGGCATGGGCTCGCTGGGCGCCATGCAGTCCCGCGGCCAGGGCCGCTCCTACTCCAAGGACCGCTACTTCCAGGCCGAGGTCGCCTCGGACGACAAGCTCGTCCCCGAGGGCATCGAGGGCCAGGTCCAGTACCGCGGCCCGCTGTCGGCCGTGCTGCACCAGCTGGTCGGCGGCCTGCGCCAGACCATGGGCTACGTCGGCGCCGCCACCATCGCCGAGATGGAGAGCAAGGGCCGTTTCGTCCGGATCACCGCGGCGGGCCTCAAGGAGAGCCACCCGCACGACATCCAGATGACCGTCGAGGCTCCGAACTACTCGACCCGCTGACCCGCTCGACCCCGGAAGGGCCCGCCACGGCGGGCCCTTCCGCCTGTCCGGGGGCCGGGCCGTCGGGGCGCCACCAGCGGTAGTACGGGATACTGGGGGCGGCCGGGGTGACCCGGCGGGCATGAGCAACAAACCAGAAGGGCTCGAAGTGACTGAGATCGAGATCGGGCGAGGCAAGCGCGGCCGCCGGGCGTACGCCTTCGACGACATCGCCGTCGTCCCCAGCCGGCGTACGCGTGACCCGAAGGAGGTCTCGATCGCCTGGCAGATCGACGCCTACCGCTTCGAGCTGCCGTTCCTGGCCGCCCCCATGGACAGCGTGGTCTCGCCGCAGCAGGCCATCGCGATCGGCCGCCTCGGCGGCCTCGGCGTGCTGAACCTCGAAGGCCTCTGGACCCGCTACGAGGACCCGCAGCCGCTGCTCGACGAGATCGCCGCGATCACCGACGAGGCCACCGCGACCCGCCGCCTCCAGGAGATCTACTCCGCGCCGATCCGCGCCGAGCTGATCAAGCAGCGGATCCAGGAGGTGCGCGACTCCGGCGTCGTCACCGCCGCCGCGCTCTCCCCGCAGCGGACCGCCGAGTTCTCCAAGGCCGTCGTGGACGCCGGGGTCGACGTCTTCGTCATCCGCGGCACCACCGTCTCGGCCGAGCACGTCTCCAGCGCCGCCGAGCCGCTGAACCTCAAGCAGTTCATCTACGAGCTGGACGTTCCGGTGATCGTCGGCGGCTGCGCCACGTACACCGCCGCGCTGCACCTGATGCGGACCGGCGCGGCCGGCGTGCTGGTGGGCTTCGGTGGCGGGGCCGCGCACACCACCCGGAACGTGCTGGGGATCCAGGTGCCGATGGCGACCGCGGTGGCGGACGTCGCGGCCGCGCGCCGGGACTACATGGACGAGTCCGGCGGGCGCTACGTGCACGTGATCGCGGACGGCGGGGTCGGGTACAGCGGGGACATTCCGAAGGCGGTCGCCTGCGGTGCCGACGCGGTGATGATCGGGGCGGCGCTGGCGCGGGCGACGGACGCTCCGGGCAAGGGGTTCCACTGGGGGATGGAGGCGGTCCACGAGGAGCTGCCGCGCGGGAAGCGGGTCGACCTCGGGACGGTCGGCAGCACCGAGGAGATCCTGACCGGGCCCTCGCACACCCCGGACGGGACCATGAACCTGTTCGGGGCGCTGCGGCGGGCGATGGCGACGACCGGGTACACGGAGTTGAAGGAGTTCCAGCGGGTCGAGGTGACGGTGAACCCGGCGCTGGACCACCGCTGACGGTTCGAGGTCCGGCTGACGGCCCGTTCTCCCTCCGGGGGGAGCGGGCCGTTGGTGTTTCTGCGGGGGTGGGGCTGGGGTGTGGGGGTCAGGTGCGGTTGGCGGAGCGGCGGGTGAGGAGGAAGCCGCCGATCAGGGCGATGGTGTAGAAGGCCAGGTCGAGGGGGCGGAGGTCGGTGCGCCAGGTGGTGAGGGTGTGGGGGAGGAGGGGGTGGGGGGCGGGGGTGGTGGCGCGGAGCAGGCGGAGGTGTTGGGTGAGTTGGCCCAGGAGCAGGGCGGTGGTGGCGAGGAGGGCGCCCAGGGGCGGGAGTAGCGGGTTCCGGCCGCCCAGGCGGCCGAGTGGGAGGGCGATCAGGCCGGCTTGGGCGATGGCGAGCCAGCCGAGGCTGTCGGCGGCGCGGAGGGGGGCGCAGCCGTAGGCGAGGCCGCCGAGGAGGGTGGCGAGCAGGGCGAGGGCGAGGGCCAGGGCGGTGCGGCGGCGGGGGGCCCGGTGGGGGGCGGGGGTGTCGGGGGTGTAGCCGGTGACCGGGACGCCGGGCATGCCGGGGGCGACGTAGCCCTCGGGGGTGTCCAGCACCGGGGCGACCGAGAAGTGCTGGGCGGTGCGCGGGCGTGGCGACGGGCCGTCAGCGCCCGGTGCGGGTGCGGTCATGGGCATCGAGTCCCCCCGGAAAAACGATGAGCTGCCGAACGGTAGCAGCGGTTCGGGCAGATCTTGGCGAGTTTTCGATCACAGATCGGGCACGGAGCGTCGCACCCGTTCCGGTTCGTCCCGGCTTGGGACGGGGGGCGGGTGGTCGCCGCCCCTCCGGACAGGGGATGATGGAGGCTTGGGCGTTCGGGCCCGGGCCGGGCCGACGCGCCGTCACCACGACCGCCAGCAGCACATGGGGGAACGTTCCGAATGACCCAGGCGCAGGGTTCCACCGGCCGCCTCCTGGCCGGCCGCTACCGGCTGAACGGCGTGCTCGGACGCGGCGGCATGGGCACCGTCTGGCGCGCCGAGGACGAGATGCTGGGCCGGACCGTCGCGGTCAAGGAACTGCGGATGAACGCCAGCGTCGAGGAGGAGGAGAAGCACCGGCTGATCGTCCGGACGCTGCGCGAGGCGAAGGCCACCGCACGGATCCGGCACAACTCGGCGGTGACCGTCTTCGACGTGGTCGACGAGGACGACCGGCCGTGGATCGTGATGGAGCTGGTCGAGTCCCGCTCGCTGGCCGACGTCGTGCGGGAGGACGGGCCGCTGGCGCCCGCCCGGGCGGCGGAGATCGCGCTGGACGTGCTGGGCGTGCTGAGCGCGGCGCACGCGCTCGGGATCCTGCACCGGGACGTCAAGCCGTCCAACGTGCTGATCGGCGAGGACGGCCGGGTCGTGCTCACCGACTTCGGCATCGCGAGTGTCGAGGGCGACGCCTCGGTCACCTCCACCGGGATGCTGGTCGGCGCGCCCTCGTACATATCCCCGGAGCGGGCGCGCGGGCAGAAGCCCGGGCCGCCGGCCGACCTGTGGTCGCTGGGCGGCACGCTGTACGCGATGGTCGAGGGGCGGCCGCCGTACGACCGGGGTTCGGCGCTGGCCACCCTGACCGCGGTGATGACCGAGGAGCTGACCACGCCGGCGAACGCCGGGCCGCTGCTGCCGGTGATCGAGGGGCTGCTGGAGAAGGATCCGGCGAAGCGGCTGGACGCGGCGCAGACCCGGTCCATGCTCAAGCGGGTGGTGGCGGAGGCGACCGCGCGGGCGGAGTCGACCACCGAGCACGCGGTGCCGGTCGCGGGCGGGGGGAAGGCGGAGGAGAAGGCCGAGGGGAAGGCGGAGGAGGACGCCGCCGCGGCGGAGGCTCCGGCGCCGGAGGAGAAGCCCAAGCGGACCGTGGGCGGGCTGCTGGGGACGGTCCGGGTGGGGAGCCGGGCCAAGGCCGAGGAACCCGTGGCGGAGCCGGCCGAGCCGGCCGAGCCGGTGCCGGCGACCGAGCCGATCCGGCCGGTGACCAGTGAGTGGACGATGGGGGCGACCCAGGCGGCCGGGGCCGATCCGCGCAAGGGGCGGCGGCGGTTGGCCATCGCGACCGTGGTGGTGGTGCTGCTGTTGATCGCCGGGATCGTCGCGGTGGTCCAGGCGGTCGGTGGCGGGGACACCGGGGCGAAGGGGGCGGGCACGCACAGTGCGGGCGCCACCTCGCCGGTCGCGACGACCGGGGAGGCCACGCCGAGCGCGGGGCCGACGGCGACGGCCGGTGAGCCGGCTCCGGGCGGCACACCCACCGAGCCGCCGTCCTCGGCCGCGGTGCCGGCGCCGCCCGCCACCACCGCGGCGCAGCCGCAGCCGTCGGCGTCGTCCGCGTCGAGCGACCCGGCGCCGACGCCGTCCGGTGGGGCGGTGCCGGCCGGGTTCCACGCGTACCAGGACCCGAGCGGTTTCTCGGTCGTGCTGCCGGACTGGCTGCAGCCGTCCGGGTCGGAGGCCAACCGGCGGATCTTCAAGAACTCCGCCGACGGCAGCCAGCTGCGGATCGAGTGGACCACCTCGCCCGGCGAGAGCGCCCTGGCCGACTGGCAGGAGTCCGAGCCGAACGTGCGCGGCCAGGTGACCAACTACCAGCGGCTGAACCTGGCGGCGATCACCTACCGGCAGTGGAGCAACGCGGCGGACTGGGAGTGGACCAACGGCACGCCCAAGAGCCACTCGCTCAACCGCGGCTTCGTGACGGGCAGTCCGGCCAAGTACGGCTACTCGATCTACTGGATCGTCCCGGACGCGCAGTGGGCCGCGCAGGCCCCGGCCCGGGACGTCGTCTTCAACACCTTCCAGCCGGCGCCGTAGGGCCGGTCAGCCGAGCAGGCGCTGCTTGGCGCGGGTGAACTCCTCGGCGGTGAGCGCGCCGGAGGCCCGGAGGGCGGCCAGCCGCTCCAGTTGGCCGATGAGTTGCTCGCCGGCCGGGGACCCGGGGGTGGCGGCCGGGGGCTGCGGGGAGGTGCGGGCCAGGCGGGCGGCCTCGCGGACCTGCTCGGCGAAGACCTCGGCCTTGGCCACGTCCTCGAAGCGGTGGGAGCCGGTCAGGGCGATGATGGTGAGCACCTCGCCGTTGAGCTTGGTGCGGGCGACGGTGGTGTCGGTGACGGCGGCGAGCGGAACCGGTACCGGAGGTTTCCCGTCCTTCAGGAAGAGCAGCCGGTGGGTGGTGAGGACCAGCACCCCCTTGCGGAAATGGTCGGGATGGCGCCCGGCCGTGGACGCGACGGGCTCCTCGCCCCCGATGACGGACGCCTCGACGGTGCGGACGGCCTCGGCCCGGTTGGCTTGGTTGCTGTTGCCCGCCATCTTGAAGGCGGTGTCGATCAGATCGGTCCAGTCCATGGGGCCGAGCGTAAAGGAGCCGATCAGTAGGCTGCTCGGTGAGCGAGAGGAACTGGCATGCGAGGCGGCCCGGGCCAGTTGTTGGCGGGGCGGTACCGGCTGACGGACCGTCCCGAACTGCTGCGTGCCTCCGCGGTGGACGAGCGGACCGGTGAATCGGTCCTGCTGCGCGCCGTGGAGCTGCCCGCGCTGCTGACGGCGGGCCAGGACCCGGACGAGCCGAACCCCGGGCACGGGGACCGCCTGGTGCGGCGGGTGGCGGCGGTCGGCGCGGCCGCCCCGTCGTGGCACCCGCGGCTGCTGCGCGGGGTCGGCGCCTTCGTCGAGGGCGAGCTGCTGTGGACCGTCGAGGAGCGCCCGGCCGGCCGGACGCTGGCCGAACTGCTCACCGCCGGACCGCTCCCGCCGTACCGGGCGGCCGAGTTGGCCGCCGACCTGGCCGGCGCGCTGCGGGCGCTGCACGAGGCCGGGCTCGCCCACGGCAATGTGACCGCCGATGCGGTGCTGGTCTGCGAGGACGGCGCGGCGATGCTCGGCGGTCTGCTGGACGGGGTGGCGCAGGAGGCGCTGGCCGAGGACCTCGGCGGGCCCGGCGGGCGCCGCCGGTACGAGGTCCGGGCGACTCTGGTCGGTCCGGTGGCCGAGCGCTGGCCGCTGGACGGCGGCCCGGCCGGGGACTGCTGGGCGCTCGGGGTGCTGCTGCAGCGGATGGTCACCGGGCGCTCGCCGTTCCCGGAGCCGGGCGTGCCCGAACTGGTGACGGCCGTGCGGGACGGGCGGCGCGAACCCTCCGTGGTCTGCGGGCCGGTGGCGCCGACGGTCGAGCGGCTGGTGCAGCCCGACCCCACGCTGCGACCCACCGCGGGGGAGCTGCGGGAGGAGCTGGCGGCACTGCTGGTGGGCGCGCCGGAGCCGGCCGACGGGGAACGGGTGGCCCGGGAGGTCGAACTCAAGCCGGACGCACCGCTGGTGCCGCTGCGGCGACGGCGCGCCCGGCCGGGAGGGGCGGCGCCGGAGACCGGGACGGGCGGTGCGAGGAGTTCCCGGATACCCCCGGCGCTGCTGGGCCCGCTGCTGGTCGGAGGCGTGTTCCTGCTGCTGGTGCTGGGAGTGGTCGCCGTGGTCCTGTTCGCAGGCTGACGGCCCCGGTTCGTGCCGGTCCGCCGGTCCGGCGGGTGGGCGAGATTACCGGGCTTGGCACGGTGCGCCTAATGTGTCCGTGGGATTTGTTCGAACAGCGGTCTGCGGCGGTCGTTCGGCCGTCGTGGCGCGGGTGGAAGCGGAGAGGGGGAGCGGTCGCCGATGGGCGTGCAGGACCGGCCGGAAGCGGCCGAGGCGGAGCGGTTGCTGGCCGGGCGGTACGAGCTCGGTGAGCGGCTCGGCCGGGGCGGGATGGGGACGGTCTGGCGGGCCTGGGACCGGATGCTGGACCGCGAGGTCGCGGTCAAGGAGCTGACCGTCAACCACCTTCCGGAGGAGGACCTGCAGATCCTGCACACCCGGATGAAGCGGGAGGCCAGCGCCGCCGCCCGGATCAAGCACCCCGGTGTGATCACCGTGCACGACGTGCTGGAGCAGGACGGCCGGCCGTGGATCGTGATGGAGCTGGTCGACGGCCGCTCGCTGGCCGACGTGATCAGCCAGGACGGCACCCTGCCGCCGCGGGCCGCCGCCGAGGTCGGCAGCCAGGTGCTCGCCGCGCTGCACCGCGGCCACCAGCTGGGCGTGCTGCACCGGGACGTCAAGCCGGCCAACGTGCTGCTGGAGCGCGGCACCGGGCGGGTCGTGCTGCTGGACTTCGGCATCGCCAAGTACGAGGGCTCGACCGAGCTGACCCGGCCCGGTGACCTGGTCGGTTCGCCGGACTACCTGGCGCCGGAGCGCGCCCAGGGCGAGCGGCCCGGGCCGGCCTCCGACCTGTGGGGCCTCGGGGCGACGCTGTACGCGGCGGTCGAGGGCCAGTCGCCGTTCCGCCGGGACTCGCCGATCACCACGCTGGCCGCGGTGGTCGACGAGCCGCTGCCGGAGTCGCGCCGGGCCGGGCCGCTCGGCCCGGTGCTGGCCGCGCTGATGGCCAAGGACCCGGCCGACCGGCCGAGCGCGGACGAGGCGGCCCGGATGCTGGCCGAGGTCCAGGCCGGGCACACCATGGGGCTCAAGACGGTCGGGTCGACGGTCGGCCCGGTGCGGACGCCCACCCAGGCGGTGCCGGTGGTGGACCGCCGGGAGGGGCCGGACGGCACGGTGGCCTCGGCGCCGGAGGGCTCGGACACCCCGGCCGCCTCGGAGGCGCCGACGGACCCGCGTCCGGCCGGGACCGCGGTGTCGCCCGCCGCACCGCCCGTCGGCCCGGAGGTCCCCGGGGGAGCGCACACCGCCGCCGGTGCGCCGGTCACGCACTCCAGCGCGCCCGTGCGCGGTCCGGCCAAGCGCCGCAACCGGATGAAGCTGGTCGCCGTCGCCGTGGCGGTCGGCCTGCTCGCGGCCGCGGCGACCTTCCTCGCCACCCGGCACGCGGTCGACTCCTCGACCGCCGACCCCACCCCGACCACCCAGCCCGACACCGCCGAGCCCACCGATCCGGAGCCGACCGGCACCCCCACCCCGGGGGCGCCCCCGCCGGCCGGCTACCGCTGGGTCGACGACCAGGCCGGGTTCCGCTTCCCGCTGCCGACCGGAGGTCCGGCCTGGCAGCGCAGCCTCGGTGTGCCCGACAGCAACCAGATCTTCTACAGCCCGGACAACCGGGTGCACTACCTGCAGTTCGCGGTCACCGTCGGCCAGTCCGTCAAGCCGCTGGACCACATGCGGCAGATGGAGGGCAACGTCTCCAAGTCGCTCAAGGACTACAAGCAGCACCGGATGGTCGGCGCCGTGGTGAACGGCCACGAGGCGGCCACCTGGGAGTTCAGCTACGCGGCCAAGGAGGGCGGGCGCCGGCGGGCGATCGAGACCGAGTTCCTCGACGAGGACGGCACCGCCTACGCGATCTACACGTCCAGTCCGGACAAGGACGGTGAGTGGCAGCAGGCCGAGCAGCGCTTCACCACGGTGCTCAACCACTTCACGCCGACCCGCTGAGCCCGGGCGGAGCAGCGGACCGTACGGGCGGAGCAGCGGACCGTACGGGCGGAGCGCCCCGCTTTCGCCCGACTGCGGCAGATTCTTGTTACCGACGGGTACCGCGCCGGGGCCCGAAGGCCTAGGCTGCGCCGTATGTCGGACCTCACAGCAGACGCAGTGGCCACCGAACACCCCGGCGCCGCCCCGGCGGACGGCAACCCGGCCGCCCCCGGCGGGGGCCGGACCGTCGCGACGGCCGTGCCCCGGTCCCTGGTCGAGCGGCTGGCCGGCGGGGTCACCGCGACCGGCGAGCCCAGCCTGGTGGAGACCGTCGCCCCGCTGACCGGTGAGCGGCTGGCCGCTCTGCCGCAGTCCACCCCGGCCGACGTCGAGGTCGCCTTCCAGCTGGCCCGCCGCGCCCAGGCGGCCTGGGCCGCGCTGCCGGTGCGCCGCCGGGCCGCCGTCCTGCTGCGCTTCCATGACCTGCTGCTCAAGCGGCAGGACGAGGCACTGGACCTGGTGCAGGCGGAGACCGGCAAGGCCCGGCTGCATGCCTTCGAGGAGGTGCTGGCCGTCGCCATGGCCGCCCGGCACTACGGGCGCGCCGCGCAGGGCTACCTCAAGGACCGGCGCCGCGGCGGTGCGCTGCCGGTGCTCACCCACACCGTCGAGGCCCGCCGCCCCAAGGGCGTGATCGGCCACATCTCGCCGTGGAACTACCCGCTGGAGCTGTGCATCGGCGACCTGCTGCCCGCCTTCGTGGCCGGCAACGCGGTGGTCAACAAGCCCGACACCCAGACCGCGCTGACCGGCCTGTGGGCCCGCGAGCTGCTGATCGAGGCCGGGCTGCCGGCCGACCTGTGGCAGGTGGTGATCGGCGACGGCCCGGTGATCGGCCCCGCCGTGGTGGAGCACGCCGACTACGTCTCCTTCACCGGCTCCACCCGCACCGGCCGCGAGGTCGCCCAGCGCGCCGCCGCCCGGCTGGTCGGCGCCTCGCTCGAACTCGGCGGCAAGAACGCCATGCTGGTGCTCTCCGACGCCGACCTGGAAGCGGCCGCCGCGGGCGCCGTCCGGGCCTGCTTCTCTTCGGCCGGGCAGTTGTGCATCTCGATCGAGCGGCTGCTGGTGCACCGCTCGGTGGCCGACCGCTTCCTGGAGCTGTTCGTCGCCCGCACCAGGGCGCTGCGGCTGGGCGGCGGTCTGGCGTACGGCGCCGACATGGGCTCGCTGGTCTCCTCCCGGCAGCTGGACACCACCGGCCGGCACGTGGACGAGGCGGTCAAGGCCGGTGCCGTGGTGCTCACCGGCGGACGGGCCCGGCCCGACCTCGGCCCGTACTTCTACGAGCCCACCGTCCTGGACGGGGTGACCCCGGAGATGGCGGTGTGCGGCGAGGAGACCTTCGGCCCGGTCGTCTCGGTCTACCGCTTCGACACCGAGGAGGAGGCGGTGGCCGCCGCCAACTCCACGCCGTACGGCCTGAACTCCAGCGTCTGGACCAGGGACCTGCGGCGCGGCCGGGCGGTCGCGGCCCGGCTGCGCACCGGGACGGTCAACGTCAACGAGGCCTACGCGGCCGCGTACGGCTCGGTCGCCGCGCCGATGGGCGGCATGGGCGACTCGGGCCTGGGCCGGCGGCACGGCGCCGACGGCATCCTGCGGTTCACCGAGGCGCAGACCATCTCGACCCAGCGGATGATGCCGATCGCGCCCTCGTTCGGCCTGGACGACAAGCAGTTCGCCGCCGTGATGACCGGCGGGCTGCGGGTGCTCAAGGCGCTGCGGTTCAAGTAGCGGACGGCGTGAGCCCCCGGCCGGGTTCCCCCGGCCGGTCCGACCCCCCTTTTCGACCCCGAGGAGCAGAGGCAGATGGTGGAGTCCGGCGGTGCGGTGGAGTTCGACTACGACGTGGTCGTGGTCGGCTCCGGCTTCGGCGGTTCGGTCGCGGCGCTGCGGCTGACCGAGAAGGGCTACCGGGTCGCCGTCCTGGAGGCCGGGCGGCGCTTCGAACGGGACGAACTGCCCCGCAACTCCTGGGACCTGCCGAACTACCTGTGGGCGCCGCAGCTCGGGCTGTACGGCATCCAGCGGATCCACCTGCTGGCCAACGTGCTGATCCTGGCCGGTGCCGGGGTCGGCGGCGGTTCGCTGAACTACGCCAACACCCTGTACGTGCCGCCGAAGGCCTTCTTCGAGGACCGCCAGTGGCGCCACATCACCGACTGGCAGCAGGAGTTGGCGCCGTTCTACGACCAGGCGCAGCGGATGCTCGGGGTCCGGCTGAACCCGACCGTCACGCCGTCCGACGTCCACCTCAAGGCGGCGGCCGAGCAGATGGGTGTCGGGGACACCTTCCACATGGCGCCGGTCGGGGTCTTCTTCGGGGACGGCAACGACACCGACGGCACCGCCAAGGGCGCGCCCGGCGAGGAGGTCGCCGACCCGTACTTCGGCGGCGCCGGCCCGGCCCGCAAGGCCTGCGTGGAGTGCGGCGAGTGCATGACCGGCTGCCGGCACGGCGCCAAGAACATGCTCACCGAGAACTACCTGTACCTGGCCGAGAAGGGCGGCGCGGAGATCCACCCGCTCACCACGGTCGCCCGGATCCGGGAGTCCGGGGGCGGCTTCGCGGTGGACGTGCGGCGCACCGACTCCCGGTCGAGGACCGACCGGGTCAAGGCGGGCGCGCGGACCGTCACCGCCGCCCGGGTGGTCGTCGCGGCCGGCACCTACGGCACCCAGTCGCTGCTGCACCGGATGCGCGACGCCGGCCACCTGCCGCGGATCTCCGCCCGGCTCGGCGAGCTGACCCGCACCAACTCCGAGGCGCTGGTGGGCGCGCAGACCACCGACCGGCGCTACGGCGCCAAGGCGGACTTCACCAAGGGGGTGGCGATCACCTCCTCGATCCACCCGGACGCCAACACCCACATCGAGCCGGTCCGCTACGGCAAGGGCTCCAATGCGATGGGCGCGCTGTCGATCGCGCAGGTCAAGGGCGGGGGGAAGGCCCCGCGCTGGCTGCGCTACCTGGGCAACTCGGCACTGCACCCGGTGACCTTCGCCCGCTCGATGAACCAGCGCGGCTGGTCCGAGAAGACGATCATCGGCCTGGTGATGCAGTCGCTCGACAACTCGATCACCGTCTCGCTCAAGAAGGGCCCGCTCGGCAAGCCCCGGCTCACCTCCAGCCAGGGCCACGGCACCCCCAACCCGACCTGGATCCCGGCCGCCGAGAAGGGCGCCCAGGCGCTGGCCGACGAGATCAACGGCTTCGCGGGCAGCACCGTCGGCGAGATCTTCGACATCCCGATGACCGCCCACTTCCTCGGCGGCTGCCCGATCGGCGACGCCCCCGAGACCGGCGTGGTCGACCCGTACCACCGGCTGTACGGGTACCCGGGGATCAGCGTGGTGGACGGTTCGGCGGTCTCCGCCAACCTCGGCGTCAACCCCTCGCTCACCATCACCGCGCAGGCCGAGCGCGCGCTGTCGATGTGGCCCAACAAGGGCGAGGCCGACCGGCGCCCGGAGCAGGGCGGGGCCTACCAGCGGGTCGCGCCGGTCGCGCCGGTGCGGCCGGCCGTGCCGGAGGGCGCGTTCGGCGCGCTGCGGCTGCCGCTGCTGCCCGTCCCGGAGGTCCCGAAGAAGCAGGGCTGAACCCGCCCCGGAGGGCCAACCGGCCTGCACCGCTTCCCGGTTGACAGTCGTTCGGGTCCGATGGGATAAACGGGCTCCCTGGGGGACCAGGAACTCGTCGAGCGGGGGGACTGCGGCCATGGCCAACTGCGCATCGTGCGGCGCGACTCGGGTGGCGGGGGCGCCCGCCTGCGGCTCCTGCGGCCGCCCGTGGGCGCCGCCGCCGGCCGCACCGCCACCCCCGCCGCCGGCCGCACCGGTGCCGCCGGCCGTGCCGCCGTCCGTACCGCCGGCCGGGCACCACCCGCCGTTGCCGGGTGCCGGGTACCCGCCGGTCGGCGGCCCGCCCGCGCTGGGCGCCTGGGGCGCCGGCCGGCCGTACCAGCCGTCCTCGCCCGCCCGGCGGCTGCTGGCCGGCCCGGACTGGCGCCCCGCCCTGCGGGCCGCCGTCGCCCCGACCGCGGTACTGCTGCTGGCCGCGCTGGTCGCGGCGATCCCGAGCGACTACACCTACGACCGGACCTTCCCGACGCCCGGCTTCGGCGACCGCTTCCTCGCCACCCTGGCGATGGCGCTGAACGCGCTCGGGGCGCCGTTCCGGCTCGGCCTGCGGAGCCCCGTCGGCCGGGGCCGCTCGGAGGGCCTGGACGTCACCTTCTGGGTGGTGCCGATGACCGTCACCGTCCTGTGGGGCCTGGCCCTCTGGCTCGGCCTGCGGGCCGGGCGGCACCGGCGCAAGGCGGACGGCGCCCAGCTGACCCGTGGCCAGGCCGGCGGCGAGGCGCTGCGCACGGCGGTGGTGCTCGGCCTGGTGACCGTGGTGCTCGGCCTGGTCGGCAGCACCAGCTGGCAGCCCGCGGCCGACGAGGGGGACCCGGACTACTACGGCACCGCGCTGAGCCTGGGGAAGCCGACGTACAGCACCGACTCCGGCTGGCTCTGGGCGGTCGGCTGGACCGTCCTGCTCGGCGGGCTGCTGGCCTTCGCCGTGTACGGCACCGACGCGCTGCGCTGGGCCGCCTGGCGCAACCGCTCGGTGCGCGGCTGGGCGGTGGCGGCGCTGACGGCCGGCCAGGCGCTGGCGCTGACCCTGGGCCTGGCCTCGGTGACGGCCTTCGTGCTGGTCGCGGTCAACAGCGACCAGGGCTGGCAGACGGCGGTCTCGCTGGCCTTCCTGCCCAACCTCGGCCTGGTGCTGCTCGGCCTGGGCTCGGGCGCGACCCTCCGGGCGGGCACCAGCCTGGGCGGGGACGTCCCGGGCTGGAGCGATCCCGGCGGCCGCCGGATGGAGTTCTCCTTCTTCGACCTGCACGACCAGAGCGCCGACTGGCGCTGGGCCGGCCTGCTGGCGCTCGCCGGGGCGGTCCTGCTCGGCTGGACGGCCCACCGGCGGCGGCTGGACGCGGCCGACCGGATCCGGCTGGCGGTCGTGTACGCCGTGCTGCTGACCGGGCTGACGGCGGCGTCCGGCGGGCTGACCAGCTCGGCGATGTCCTTCCTGGCGCCGGACTCCAGCGGCTGGGGCGGCTCGAACCGCTCGGTCACCACCCAGGACACCTCGGTGGGCCTGGTGTTCCTCGGCGTGCTGGTGGCCAGTGCGGTCTGGGCGGCGGTCGGTGCGCTGCTGGTGCCCGCGCTGCTGGTGGCGCTCGGCGGGGGCGACGCGGCGCCGTTCGGGTCGGCGCCCTTCGGCTCGGCGCCGTACGGGCCGTACGAGGCGGTGCCGCCGGAGGTGCCGTACCCGGCGGGGCCGGGGTACGGCGTGCCGGGTGCGCCCGGGGTGCCCGGTCAGGCCGGCCCGCCGTACGGGACGCCGCCGTACGGTGCGGTGCCCGCCCAGGCGCCGCCGCCCGGGCCGGTGGCGGACGCGCCGGTGGTGGCCGGGGTGAGCGAGGTGATCGGCTCGCACGAGGTGCCGCCCGCTCCGGCCCCCGCCGACGCGCGGCCGGGCGAGGAGCCGGTGGACCCGACGGTCTGGCGCGACCACCCGTAGCGCCGGCCCGCGGCGGAGACGTACGCGGCGGAAAGGGCAAAGGGCCCCGCGGGGGAACGGGGCCCTTTGTCGCTCAGCACGCGGCGTCAGGGCTGCGCCGGTGCTGGGGGTGACGGCGCCGGGGGAGGAGCGCCGTCGGGTCGGTCGGCTCGTGGCGCGCCCGTGCGGCGCCGGCGTGGGTGGCCGGTGGCGCGGGACGCACGGCTCCGTGCGGCGGTGGTCGGCGGGCAGGTCTGCGCCGGGTCCTCGCTCACGGAGCGTGAGGTGACGACCGCTGTCGTCGTGCTGGACGGCGACCGCGGAGGCAATGGTCCGGGACTCCACAGGAGGCCTGCCGGCCGCCGGGAGAACCGTTCACACCGAGCATCGTGGTGGACGGAAGGGCTGTTCTGCAACCGATTCGGCACAGTTCGGCACAGTCCATTTACCGGCGGCACCGCGTCGAATGATCACGGTGAGTAGTGGTCTGGGGGGTTGCGGCGCACGGGGACGCGCGTAGCGGCGCGGGACGGCGGGGGTGGTGCGCCCGGGGTGCGCCGCGGATCGAAGGGCGGTGCGACGGCCGGTCCCGGGCGTCCCCGGGGAGCCGGCCGTCCCACCTCTCGGCCCAGTCGCGGCCGGGGTCGCTGTCCCCTGCTGGCCGGCCGCGGCACCCGCGCACGGTCCCACGGAGCCGCGCTCCCCGGCGGGCCGGGGCGGCGGCGCCACATGCGCCGGTGGACTGGGGTGAAGCTCCACGCGTGGTCCTGCACCCGCACGGCGGTGCCCCGGTCGGGGCGGTGGCGGCGCGCCTGGCGGACGCGGCGGAGTCGTGCGGTCGTCAGAAGCAACGAAGGGCGGCCCCGCCCGGTCACGGTCCTTTGGACGTGCAGACGAGTGAAACCGGACAGCCCGGTAGAATCGGTGTCCAGACACCCCACACCCGTCCGCCGCCGCTGCCCTCCGTCGGGGAGGCGGCTGCGCGCGACACCTCGATACCGCTGCCGGAAGGCCGTCTGTGTCCTCTGCAATTCCCGTCCAGTCCGTGCCGGACAACGACACCGTCCTGGTGGTCGACTTCGGTGCCCAGTACGCCCAGCTCATCGCCCGTCGGGTGCGTGAGGCGCGGGTCTACAGCGAGATCGTGCCGAGCAGCATGCCGGTCGCCGAGATGCTCGCCAAGAACCCCAAGGCGATCATCCTCTCCGGCGGTCCGTCGTCGGTCTACGAAGAGGGCGCGCCGCAGCTCGACCGCGCGATCTTCGAGGCCGGTGTCCCGGTCTTCGGCATGTGCTACGGCTTCCAGCTGATGGCGAAGACCCTGGGCGGCACCGTCGACAACAGCGGCGCCCGCGAGTACGGCCGCACCCCGCTGAAGGTCTCCCGCACCGGCTCCACCCTGTTCGAGGGCGTCCCGGCGGAGCACTCGGTGTGGATGTCGCACGGCGACGCCTGCTCCGCCGCCCCCGAGGGCTTCACCGTCACCGCGTCCACCGAGGTGGTCCCGGTCGCGGCCTTCGAGAACGACGAGGCCCGGCTGTACGGCGTGCAGTACCACCCGGAGGTGCTGCACTCCGACCACGGTCAGCAGATCCTGGAGCACTTCCTCTACCGCGGCGCCGGCATCGCCCCGACCTGGACCACCGGCAGCGTGGTCGAGGAGCAGATCGCCCTGATCCGCGCGCAGGTCGGCAACAAGCGCGCGATCTGCGGCCTGTCCGGCGGCGTGGACTCCGCCGTCGCCGCGGCCCTGGTCAACAAGGCCATCGGCGACCGGCTGACCTGCGTCTATGTCGACCACGGCCTGATGCGCAAGGGCGAGACCGAGCAGGTCGAGAAGGACTTCGTGGCCGCCACCGGCGTCCAGCTCAAGGTCGTCGACGCCTCCGAGCGCTTCCTGAACGCGCTCAAGGGGGTCACCGACCCCGAGGAGAAGCGCAAGATCATCGGCCGTGAGTTCATCCGGGTCTTCGAGCAGGCCCAGGCCGAGATCGTCGCCGAGGCCGGCGCGCACGGCGAGTCGGTCGACTTCCTGGTCCAGGGCACCCTGTACCCGGACGTGGTGGAGTCCGGCGGCGGCACCGGCACCGCCAACATCAAGTCCCACCACAACGTCGGCGGCCTGCCCGAGGACCTCCAGTTCCAGCTGGTCGAGCCGCTGCGCAAGCTGTTCAAGGACGAGGTCCGGATGGTCGGCCAGGAGCTGGGCCTGCCGGAGGAGATCGTCCAGCGCCAGCCGTTCCCGGGCCCCGGCCTGGGCATCCGGATCGTCGGCGAGGTCACCCAGGAGCGGCTGGACCTGCTCCGCGACGCCGACGCGATCGCCCGCGAGGAGCTGACCGCGGCCGGCCTGGACCGCGAGATCTGGCAGTGCCCGGTCGTGCTGCTCGCCGACGTGCGCAGCGTGGGCGTGCAGGGCGACGGCCGCACCTACGGTCACCCGATCGTGCTGCGTCCGGTCTCCTCCGAGGACGCCATGACCGCCGACTGGTCGCGCCTGCCGTACGACGTGCTGGCGAAGATCTCCACCCGGATCACCAACGAGGTCCGCGACGTCAACCGCGTCGTCGTCGACGTCACCAGCAAGCCGCCGGGCACCATCGAGTGGGAGTGAGCACTCCCCGCGAAGCCTGAACAGCCGCGCCGTCGTTCCCGTAGTGAAGGGAACGGCGGCGCGGCCGTTCGCGGCCCCGGCCCCGGTGCGTCCCACCGAAAGCGTGCAGGAGCGGGCAGAATGCGGACCGGACCTGTCAGGGAGTGGCAGGCCGCGAGGGAAGGTGTGCGGGATGTCGGAGGTCAGCAACTCCGAGGCGATCGACGGCGGGGCGACCGGCCGGGCCGACCGGGCGGCCCGGCGGCGGGCGTTCGCGTCCAGGTACGCGCTGCTGCCGCTGCGGCTGTTCCTCGGCGTCACCTTCGTCTACGCCGCCCTGGACAAGCTCTCCGACGCGCACTTCCTGGCCGGCGCCGGCGACCCGGCCTCCTTCGTCTCGCAGACCCAGGCCGCCAAGGCGGGCGGCAGCCCGATCGGCTTCCTGCTCGGCCCCGCGCTGGACTCGCCCACGCTGGCCGCGCTGGCCATCGCCTTCGGCGAGCTGGCGGTCGGCCTCGGCACCCTGGTCGGCCTCTGGGGCCGGATCGCGGCACTCGGCGGCGCGCTGATCAACCTCAGCCTGTGGCTGACCGTCAGCTGGAACGTCTCGCCGTACTACCTCGGCAACGACCTCGGCTACCTGATGGCCTGGACCCCGCTGCTGCTGACCGGCACGCCGTACCTGTCGGTGGACGGCTACCTGGCCCGCCGGGCCGGCCGGGACCGCGAGCGCGGGCTGACCGAGGAGCACGTCAAGCGCCGGGCGCTGGTGGACGGCGGCATCGCGGCGGTCGCGATCGGCGGCGCCGGGCTGCTGACCGGCTCGCTCACCCGCACCTTCGGCCGGGCCGGCAAGGCCGCGCCCAAGCAGTCCGCGGCCCCGGCCCCCGGCAGCACCGCGACGGCGCCCGCCGCGCCCGCCCCCACCGTCGCCGCGGCGAGCGTGCCGGTCGGCGGCTCGGCCCAGGTCAAGGACCCGGCCACCGGGGACGGCGTCTACATCGTGCAGCCCAAGGCCGGCCAGTACTGCGCCTTCTCCGCCGTCTGCACCCACTCCGGCTGCGCCGTGGACGCCCCGAAGAACGGCCAGCTGTACTGCCCCTGCCACGGCTCCCGCTTCGACGCCGCGACCGGCGCGGTGGTCAACGGCCCGGCGGTCAAGCCGCTGCCCCGCTACGCCGTCAGCAAGAACGGCGACAAGCTGACCCTGGGCCCGCAGCAGGGCTGACCGCCCGCCACCCGCCCTACTCGTCGCGGCCGGACCGGCCCCGCCGGGCCACCGCGGCGACCGCGCCGGCCAGGCCGCCGACGCCGAGCACGATGAAGGTGACCGGGACGACGACGCGTCCGTTCACCGACCGGTCGTTGAGTGCCGCCACCAGGTAGAGCACGGCGATCACGGTGAACAGGGCGCCCGCGATCAGCGAGAACAGGTCGAGCCGGTGCTTCCTCACTGCTGGACCACCTTGATGTCGCCGATGCCGATGCCGAGTTGGAGATCGATGGTGCCCTTGGACGGGTGGCCGTCCACCGGGCCGAGCTGGTAGACGTGCCGTCCGGTGCCGTCGTTGCGGTCGCCGGGGACGGTCACGTTGCCCAGGCCGACCCGGGCCACCAGGTCCACCGTGACGTCCGCCGGCACGGTGACCACCAGTTCGCCGGCCCCGAGGTCGACCTTGGTGGCGACGGTGCCGCCGGCCGGGTCCAGCCGGGAGAGGTCCAGCCGGATGTTTCCGGCGCCGAGGTTGTAGCGGTCCTTGAGGTCCGCGGCCGTGGCGACCGTCCAGGCGCGGTCGCCGACGGCGTCCTGCACGGTGTGCGGCGAGTGGCCGGCGAAGGCCAGCGCCAGGGTGGTCAGCAGGCCCAGCACCACGAGCTTGCGGGCCTTGCCGAACTTCGCGGCCAGCAGCAGGGTCAGGCCGATCACCAGCAGCCCGGTGGCCAGCACCACGGTGCTCAGCCTGGTGACGTCGGTGTGGCCGACCGAGGCGGACCAGACCGCGGTGGCCGCGCCGATCGCCAGCAGGAAGCCGAAGAAACCGAGCGGCGAACGCTCCTTGGGGTGCCGCACGACGGCCGGCTCGCGCCGCTCCGGGCGCTCCTTGCGCAGCGGGTCGCCCTCCGGGAGGTCGGCCCGCTGCCACCAGGCCTGGGTGGGGCCGCCCGGCGGCGGCACCTTCGGGCCCGCACCGGGCGGCGGGGTGGCGCCCTGGTCGGTGGCGCCGTACGGGTTGCGCTCGGGGTGGCGGGGGTCCCACAGGTAGCCGCTCGGGCCGGGGGCGGGGGAGTCGGCGGGGACGGTCCCGGCGGCCCGCGCGGCGGCGTGCCGGGCCCGGTCCTCGTCGGACGGCCAGCCGTGGCCCTCGGCGTCGGGGAAGTGGCGGTCGTACGGGCCGCCGCGGCGGCGGCCGCGGCCCCGGAAGCCGCCGCGGCGGCGCTCCGGGTCGTAGCGCACCGCCAGGAAGACCAGGCCGCCGAGCAGCAGCAGCGGGAACAGCTGGTCGCCGTCGCCCATCGAGGAGAAGAACACCCCGGTGCCGATCACGGTCAGCAGGACCGCGCCGATCGACTGGCCGTCGACCCGGCCGGTCAGCACCCGCTGGAGCTCGGTGCGCCCGCCGCGGCCCTTGCCCTCGCCGGCCTCGGTCGGGACGATCAGCCAGGCCAGGCCGTACAGGAAGAGTCCGAGGCCGCCGGAGAGGCAGAGCACCACGGTGACCACCCGGAACACCACCGGGTCGATGTCCAGGTGCCGCCCGAGGCCGCCGCAGACACCGGCCACCACGCGGTGGTGCTCGGTCCTGGTGAGCGGTGGGCGTTCCGGTTCCGGCGGGGCGGTGGGCCCGCCCTCCTGGATGTGGTCCTCGGTCATGGGCACCATCCTTCCGGCAGTGGGCGGGCGGACCCAACCCGGTACGGCCCTGCCCGTACCCTGACTTGTCCCTGAGAGGACTGGGGGGACACACCCTGATGCGCCCGGAGGCGCCCGCGTGGAACCATCGGTGACGTGGCAGCACCCGGTACCGATCCCCGCCCCCTCGCCCCCGACGCCGCGGCGTCGGCCGGCGCCGACCCGAACGCGCCCGCCGGCGGTCGGCCGCCCTACCGCCGGCTGTACCGCAGCCCGCAGGGGCGGATGCTGGGCGGCGTCGCGCACGGCCTGGCGGTGCACCTCGGGCTGCCCGTCCGCTGGGTCCGGCTGGCCTTCGTGCTGCTGTTCTTCGCGCAGGGGATCGGCGCGCTGCTGTACGCGGCGTTCTGGTTCGTGGTGCCGATCGGCATCGGCGAGCCCTCGCAGCGCGGCGGCACCCACTGGGTGAACGTCAACGGCGTCTACGTCCCGACCTCGCCCTGGCTGCGGCCGGGCACCCCGCTGACCAAGTCGGGCGGCGGCGGTTGGGTCGGCCGGCTGCGCGAACTGCTCCAGCACGCGCTCCAGGGCGAGCCGGTCGCCGCCGCCGAGGCCGAGGCCGGGGGTGAGGCCGGCACCCGGCCCGGCGGCCGGACCGGGCAGGGCGGCATCGGGCAGGGCGGCATCGGGCAGCTCGCCGCCCTGGTCATGGTCGTGATCGGCCTGATCGCGCTGCTGAACGTGCTCGGCTGGCAGACCGCCAAGCCGTACACCTGGCCGCTGCTGGCGATCGGCGTCGGCGTCGCGCTGGTCTGGCGGCAGGCCGACGACTCGCGCTGGCAGCGCTGGTTCGGCATCGAGGAGGGCGAGAAGCGCCGCAGCGCCTACACCCGGGTCGGCGCGGGCGTGCTGCTCGCGGTGGTCGGCACCATCGCGCTGCTCGCCATGCAGGGCAGCGGCTCCACCCTCGGCTCGGTCATCGAGGCCTCGCTCGCGGTGCTGGCCGGCGTGCTGGTGCTGCTCGGCCCGTACGGCCTGCGGCTCTGGCAGGACCTCGGCGCCGAGCGCACCGCCCGCATCCGGGCCCAGGAGCGCGCCGAGATCGCCGCGCACATCCACGACTCGGTGCTGCACACCCTCACCCTGATCCAGCGCCGGGCCGAGGACCCCAAGGAGGTGCTCCGGCTGGCCCGCTCCCAGGAGCGCGAGCTGCGGCTGTGGCTGTACCGCCCGGAGGCCGCGGCCGAGGCCGCGCCGGACACCATGGCGGAGACCCTGCGCGCCGCCGTCGCCGAGGTCGAGGACCGGCACGGCGTCCCGGTCGAGCTGGTCATCGTCGGCGACTGCCCGATGGACGAGGGGATCGCGGCACAGATGCAGGCCGCGAGGGAGGCGACCGTCAACGCGGCCAAGTACGGTGGCGGGGGACCGGTCCAGGTCTACGCCGAGGTGGAGGGGAGGACGGTGTCGGTGTTCGTTCGCGACCACGGCCCCGGCTTCGACCCCGACACGGTGCCCGAGGACCGGATGGGCGTACGGGAGTCGATCATCGGCCGGATGAAGCGCAACGGCGGCACCGCGCGGGTGCGGCCGGCGGCGGGCGGCGGCACCGAGGTCGAGCTGGAGATGGAGAGAACGAATGACTGAGGCAGAGCCGGGACGTACGGCCAGGGTCGTGCTGGTGGACGACCACCGGATGTTCCGGACGGGGGTCAGGGCCGAGATCGGCCGCACCGACGTGACCGGGATCGACGTGGTGGGCGAGGCCGACGACGTGGACTCGGCGGTCCGGGTGGTCGCCGAGACCAGGCCGGACGTCGTACTGCTCGACGTCCACCTGCCCGGCGGCGGCGGCGTCGAGGTGCTGCGCCGTTCGGTCGGCGTGATGGGCGAGCAGGGGGGAGTGAAGTTCCTGGCGCTCTCCGTCTCGGACGCCGCCGAGGACGTCATCGGCGTGATCCGCGGCGGCGCCCGCGGCTACGTCACCAAGACCATCACCGGCACCGACCTGGTCGACGCCATCTTCCGGATCTCCGACGGCGACGCGGTCTTCTCGCCCCGGCTGGCCGGCTTCGTCCTGGACGCCTTCGCCGCCACCGACACCCCGCCGGTGGACGAGGACCTGGACCGGCTCACCCAGCGCGAGCGCGAGGTGCTGCGGCTGATCGCCCGCGGCTACGCCTACAAGGAGATCGCCAAGCAGCTCTTCATCTCGGTGAAGACCGTCGAGAGCCACGTCTCCGCCGTGCTGCGCAAGCTCCAGCTCAGCAACCGCCACGAGCTCACCCGCTGGGCCACCGCCCGCCGCCTGGTCTGAGCCCCGCGTCCTCGTCGAGCCCGTCCGGCCGGATTCCATCGGCCGGGCGGGCTTGTCGGTGGGGGGCCATAGACTCGGAGTGCCATGAGTAGCCTCTTTGACGACCTCCCGCTCCCCGGTTTCGAGGCACCCGCCGCCGGGTCGAAGCAGCCCGCCGTGCCCGTCGCCGCCGCCGACGAGGAGCCCCCGCCGTACGAGGACGACGTCCCGTACGACGCGTTCGAGGAGGCGATCCCGGACGGGCTCTTCCACACCGACCACGCCGCCGAGGCCGAGCGGGACGCCTGGTACCGCAACGGCGCCGCGCGGACGGTGGTCGACCCGGCGCAGCTGCTGGAGGGGATGAACGACCCCCAGCGCGAGGCCGTGCTGCACGCCGGCTCGCCGCTGCTGATCGTGGCCGGCGCCGGCTCCGGCAAGACCCGGGTGCTGACCCACCGGATCGCCCACCTGCTGGGCGCCCGCGGCGTGCAGCCGGGCGAGATCCTGGCGATCACCTTCACCAACAAGGCCGCCGGTGAGATGCGCGAGCGCGTCGAGGCGCTGGTCGGCCCGCGCGCCCGGGCGATGTGGGTGTCCACCTTCCACAGCGCCTGCGTGCGGATCCTGCGCCGCGAGTCCAAGGTGCTGGGCTTCACCTCCAGCTTCTCGATCTACGACTCGGCCGACTCCCAGCGGCTGATGTCGCTGGTCTGCCGCGACCTCGACCTGGACCCGAAGCAGTTCCCGCCGAAGTCCTTCACGGCGAAGGTCAGCAACCTCAAGAACGAGCTGATCGACGAGGAGACCTTCGCCGACCAGGCCGCCAACCCGATGGAGAAGAAGCTCGCCGAGGCGTACGCGCTCTACCAGCGGCGGCTGCGCGAGGCCAACGCGCTCGACTTCGACGACATCATCATGACGACGGTCAACCTGCTGCAGGCCTTCCCGGACGTCGCCGAGCACTACCGCCGCCGGTTCCGGCACATCCTGGTCGACGAGTACCAGGACACCAACCACGCCCAGTACATGCTGGTCCGCGAGCTGAGCGGGGGCTCCGTCGCGGCCGCGCCCAAGCGCACCGTGGACGGCGAGTTCGTGAACCCGGCCGCCGCGCACCTCGCCGAGGTGCCGCCCGCCGAGCTGTGCGTGGTCGGTGACGCGGACCAGTCGATCTACGCCTTCCGCGGCGCGACCATCCGCAACATCCTCCAGTTCGAGGAGGACTACCCGAACGCGACCACGATCCTGCTGGAGCAGAACTACCGCTCCACCCAGACCATCCTGAGCGCCGCCAACGCCGTCATCGAGCGCAACGCCAACCGGCGCGAGAAGAAGCTCTGGACGGCCGGGGACCACGGCGAGAAGGTGGTCGGCTACGTCGCCGACGACGAGCACGGCGAGGCCCAGTTCATCGCCGACGAGATCGACCGGCTCACCGACAAGGGCGAGGCCAAGCCCGGCGACGTCGCGATCTTCTACCGCACCAACGCCCAGTCCCGGGTGTTCGAGGAGGTGTTCATCCGGGTCGGCCTGCCGTACAAGGTGGTCGGCGGGGTGCGCTTCTACGAGCGCAAGGAGGTCCGGGACGTCCTGGCCTACCTGCGGGTGCTCTCCAACCCGGAGGACACCGTGCCGCTGCGCCGGATCCTCAACGTGCCCAAGCGCGGCATCGGCGAGCGGGCCGAGGCGATGGTCGACGCGCTGGCCGCCCGCGAGCGGATCTCCTTCGCCCAGGCGCTGGTGCGGGTCGACGAGGCGTACGGGATGGCCGCGCGCTCGGCCAACGCCGTCAAGAAGTTCAACGTGCTGATGGCCGGTCTGCGCCAGGTCGTCGAGTCGGGCGCGGGCCCGGCGGCGGTGCTGGAGGCCGTCCTGGAGGAGACCGGCTACCTGGCCGAGCTCCAGGCCTCCACCGACCCGCAGGACGAGACCCGGGTGGAGAACCTCCAGGAACTCGCGTCGGTGGCGCTGGAGTACGAGCAGGACCCGGGCGAGCGGCCGGACGCCGGGGAGGACGGTGCGCCGCCGGTCGGCTCGCTGGCCGACTTCCTGGAGCGGGTCGCGCTGGTCGCCGACTCCGACCAGATCCCGGACGACGACGGGGAGGGCCAGGGCGTCATCACGATGATGACCCTGCACACCGCCAAGGGCCTGGAGTTCCCGGTCGTCTTCCTGACCGGCATGGAGGACGGGATCTTCCCGCACATGCGGGCGCTCAACCAGGTCAAGGAGCTGGAGGAGGAGCGCCGGCTCGCGTACGTCGGCCTCACCCGGGCCCGCGAGCGGCTCTACCTGACCCGCTCGGTGCTGCGCAGCGCCTGGGGGCAGCCGGCCTACAACCCGGCCTCGCGGTTCCTGGAGGAGATCCCGGAGGCGCTGGTCGAGTGGAAGCGGACGGGGGCGGCCCAGGCGCCGGTCCAGCGCGGCTTCTCCTCGGGCTCGTCCTGGGGCAAGTCCTCGTCCGGGGGCGGGAGTTCGCGGTCCTCGTCGTCGTCCGGCCCGGCCGCGCCGAAGGCGGGCTGGGGGCAGTCGGTGCGGCGCGGCGGCAAGGTCGTGGAGCGCGAGGTCGCCTCGCTCGCCGTCGGCGACCGGGTCACCCACGACACCTTCGGGCTGGGCACCGTGGTGGGCGTGACGGGCGCCGGCGACAACGCGCAGGCCGAGGTGGACTTCGGCTCGGGCGGCCGCAAGCGGCTGGTGCTGCGCTACGCGCCGGTCGAGAAGCTGTAGGACTCTGCGGCGGCCCCGGCGGCCCAAGCGGTCCCGGCACGGCCTGGGCGCTACCTCGGGTCCAGGCCGTTCGAGAGGAACCAGGGCAGCGGGTCGATCGGCCCGCTGTCCTTCGGCCTGATCTCGAAGTGCAGGTGCGGCCCGGTGCTGTTGCCGCTGCTGCCGACGAAGGCGATCACGTCGCCCTGCTTCACCGGCCCCTTGCGGACCTTGTAGCTGCGCAGGTGGCAGTACCAGGCCTCGGTGCCGTCCGGCATCTTGAGCATCGACATGTAGCCGTAGAACGGGTTCCACTGCGTCCGGAGCGTCCCGTCGGTGACGGCGTACACCTCGGAGCCCCCGTCCACCGGGAAGTCGATGCCGGTGTGCCGCCTGGCCCAGTGCTCGCCGGAGGCGCCGAACAGCTCGCCCAGGCCGTGCCGGGCGACCGGCATGACCACCTTGGGCTTGACCGGCTCGGGGGCCGGCTGGGCGGTCGGGGTGGCGGTGGGCGTGCCGTCGCCGGGCTGGGCGCCGGCCAGCGGCTGGCGGGCGTCGCCGCGCGAGGCCTGGGTCTGGTCGGTGTGGGCGAGCGCCTGCTGGGCGGTCTGCGGTGCGGCCGTCGCGGTGGGGGCGTCGGCCGCCGAGGCCTGCGCCGGCGCCCGGTCGGCCTGCTCCTGGACCACCGCCGCGCCCGCCGCCCCGGCGACCCCGAGCGCGGCCACCGAGGGCACCGCGACCCGGAACAGCGCGGCCCGGGTGGCCGCCTTGGCGGCGCTGCGGCGCTGGGCGCGGGACTGCTCGCGGGCGGCGAGGCGCAGCTCCGCACGGGTGGGGCGGGCGGCTGCTTCGGGAGCCATCGGGGGCTGCCTCCTCGGTGGGCCTCGGTCACGTCGTCGGGCGAGGTAAACAGGCGTGACTGTAGCCCCATGGTCGACACCCCGGAAAAACCGCCGGTTGTCAAGGGGGCGCACGGGGGTCCGCGCGGTGTGCGAGGGGTCCGTCGACGGGTGTACCCGCTGGTAGCAAGGCCCGGCGCTGTGACTTTGCCCTCCTCTTGGGAGGTGGCTCGGCCAACCGGGGCGGGTGGCGCTAATCTCCCCTCAGGTTGGTTGGTTATCGAGCGTTAACCGCGTCAACCGCACCGAGGGCCCACGAAGCCCGGTCGGATGATGGACGACGAGGTCCAGGAGGCAGTGATGAGTGTGTCGGGGCCGATCCGTGTGGTGGTCGCCAAGCCGGGGCTCGACGGTCACGACCGTGGCGCCAAGGTCATCGCGCGCGCCCTGCGCGACGCCGGTATGGAGGTCATCTACACCGGGCTGCACCAGACCCCCGAGCAGGTGGTCGACACCGCGATCCAGGAGGACGCGGACGGCATCGGGCTGTCGATTCTCTCCGGCGCCCACATGACCCTGTGCGCCAAGGTGATGCAGCTGTTGAAGGAGCGCGACGCCGAGGACATCAAGGTCTTCTGCGGCGGGATCATCCCGGACGAGGACATCGCCGAGCTCAAGGCGATGGGCGTCGCCGACATCTTCACCCCGGGCACGTCCACCCGGGACGTGGTCGCCTGGGTCGAGGCCAACCTGCGGACCGCCGGCTGAGTTTCGCGGCTGAGTTTCGCCGACTGAGCTTCGCCGGGTGAGTTCGCCGGCTGGGCCTCGCCGGCCGGGCTCTGCCGCGCGCCGAGCGGGCCGGTCCGTCCTGGGCCGGCCCGCTCGGGCGTTCCCGGGGCGTGCCCCGGTACGGCCGCGCTGCCCGCCCGGCCGTACCGGCTGCCCGGCCCGCCGGTGCGTCAACCGGTGCGAACCGTCAGCTCGTCGAGCATCGCCGCCCGGAAGCGCAGGGTCCCGGCCAGCCGGGCGAAGGTCTCCGACCAGGCGGAGTCGGGCGAGGCCCCGGCGGCCAGCTCCTCCACCGCGGCGGCCGTCCCGGGGGCGAGCGCCCGCTCCGTCATCCCGAGTACCCCGCTGTGGCTCCACGGGTACGCGCCGGAGGCGGCGGCCCGGGCCAGCGCCGTCACCACGGCGGTGGACAGCGGCGGCGTCCACGGGGTGGCGCAGGCGCCGAGCAGCTGGAAGGCCTCGGCCAGGCCGTGCACCTCGACGAAGGCGGCCGTCCAGGCCGCCCGCTCCTCGGGCGGGAGCACGGCCAGCAGCTTCGCCGGGGCGCCGGTGACCCGCGCGCCCCGGGCCCGCCCGGCGCCCCGGGCCGGCGGGGCGGGGGCCGGGCCGAGCAGGGCCCGGGCCCAGGTGGCGTCGTGCTGACGCACGGCGGCGCGCGCCCAGGCCTCCCGCAGGTCGTCGGCCCAGCTACTGCTGGTCTCGTCCACGCTGTCACCGACCCGCAGCGCGAGCAGCTGCTCGGGCGTCAGGCCGGTGTCGGCCGGCCAGACCGACAGCGGCGCGGCGGCCACCACCTCGCCGAACCACCAGGCCCGTTCGCCGCGCCCGGTGGGGGACTTGGGGGCGATGCCGTCGCGCTGCATCCGCTCGTCGCACTCGGCGGGCGGGGTGACCAGCAGGTGGGTGCCGCTGTCGGCGAGCCGGACGGCGGCCCGGGCCCGCTCGGCCATCCGCTGGGCGAGCGCCGAGTCGGGCAGGGTGGAGAGCAGTTCGGCGGCGGTGGCGCGGACGTTCTTGCTGCGGTCGCCCAGGGCGGCCTCCAGGAAGGGCTCGTCGGCGGGGGAGAGGCCGTCCTGGAGGGCGTCCAGGAAGAGCAGCCGGTCCTCGGCGCGCTCGGTGGGCCAGGTGCTGCGCAGCAGCTCCAGCCCGGCGGCCGGGTCGCGGCGGCGCAGCAGGGTCAGATGGGTGACCCGCTCGGCGAACAGGCCCTCGTGCCACAGCCGGTGGTCGTCCGGGCCGGCCGGGGCCGCCGGGTCGTCCGGCTGCCGGGCCGGCTCGGCGGCGGTGGTGCGCAGCACGAACCGCCAGTCGGGGTTCTGCGCGGCCAGCCAGCGGCCCAGCGGACCGGCCAGCGCCACGGCGTCGGAGCGCAGTTCGCTGCGCGCCCGGGCGGCGTCGAGCAGCCCGGGTATCAGGGCGGCGGGCGGCCGCAGGCCCTCGGCCCGGGCGGTGGCGAGCCACTGCGGCAGCAGCTCGGCGAGGTTGGCCAGGGTGCCGCCGCCGGTGCCGCCGGTGCGCCCGCCGAGCAGGACGGCCAGCCGGCGGGCGGCGGCCTCGGGCAGTTCGGGGCGGGGGTCCTCGGGGGCGGGCGGTCCGGGCGGCCCGGCGGCCGGTACCGGCAGGGCGCCGGCCCGGCGGCGGACGGTGGCCAGCGCGGCCAGCTCCAGCAGGGCGGTGGCCGGGTCGGACGGGTCCACGGCGTCGGCGAGCGGCAGGGCGGTGGGCGGGAGCGGGCGCCGGTCGGTGCCGAGCAGGGCGCTGGTCCGCAGCGGCTCCCACGGGTCCTGGGCGAGGGTCATCGTCGGTTCTCCTGAGACGTCGGGTTCTCCTGGGGACAGCCGCTACGCGGAGGTGAGGCCGACCGGGCGGTGCCCGGCGGTCCAGGCGGTGACCGGGGCGAAGCCCTGGTGGCCGTACTCGCCGAAGACCGTCAGCGGGCGGCCGGTGGAGACCGCGGCCAGCCGCCACAGGGCGGCCTCGGGGACGGCCGAGGGGCGGACCGGGACGGTGTGGTGGCCGTCCGTCAGGTGCCAGCCGTCCGGGGCGCGGACCGGGACGACCCCGGCGAGCACGGTCGGCCAGCTGTCCAGCCACGGGTCGTCGGCCACCGCGGTGCCGTACCCGGCGACCGCCTCGGCGACGGTGAGCCCGGCGGGCGGGGCGGCCGGGCCGGGCCCGGGGGCGCCGTAGCGGGTGCCGAGCGCGGCGCGCAGCGGGCGGGCGCCGGGGTGGTAGGCGAGTTCGGCCTCCAGCAGGTGGCCGGTGGGCAGGGCGAGGTCGGGGGCCTGGCCGGGGCGGCCGAAGGCGAGCAGCAGGGCGGGGCGGCCGGTCTTGGCGCCGCGCAGCCAGACCCGGCGGGTGGTGAGCCGCTCGTCGGTCCCCCCGTCCATCGGCACGGTGCGGCTGCCGAGCACCAGCCAGCGGTCCCGTACGGTCGGGCCGGCCAGCACCTCGGCGGTGTCCAGGGTGTAGCCGACCCGGGCGCGGACGGTGGCGGCCAGGTCGGCCGGCAGTTCGTCGAGCCGGGTGGCGGCGGTGGCCAGCAGGTGCAGCATCGCGTACTCCTCCAGTAGCCGGTCCTCCGGCAGGGTGTCCAACTCCCGTACCCGGGTGGCGAGTCCGGAGGCCTGGGCGTCGACCATCCGGGCCGCGACCTCCTCCCAGGGGCCGGCCGTGGACTGGTCGGCCAGGCCGTGCCGGATCCGGTCGGCGAGCCGCAGCCGCAGTTCGGCCGCGCCGGCCGCGACCCGGGCGCCGCGCCGCTCGGCCCGGCGGCGGGCGGCCTCCGGGTCGGCCGGGGCGCCCGCGCGCTTCTCGGCCCGTTCCTGCCGGGCCTCCAGCCATTCGGCCGCCCAGTCGGCGGGCCGGCCGGCCGGGACGGCCTCGGGGGCGCCGCTCCACAGCAGGAGGAGTCCGAGCGCGTGCTTGCACGGGAACTTCCGGCTGGGGCAGCTGCACCGGTAGGCGGGCGTGGCGAGTGCGATCACGGTGCGGTAGGGCGTACGGCCGCCGCCCCGGCACTCGCCCCAGAGGGCGGCGCCGTCGGTGCCCGTGCCGGACCAGGGCCCGGGCGCGGACAGCTCGCCCGCGGCCTTCCGCGACGCGGCGTCAGGGGCCAGCGAAAGGACGTGTTCGGTGCTCCAGCGTTCCTCCATGCGACCGACGGTAGGCGGGGGCACTGACAGCGGCTGACTGCCCGTCCGGCGCCCGTCCGGCGGTTGTCAGTGGCGCGTTGCAAGGTGGTTCCCACAGGCCGGGACGCCGACCTGGCTCCCCCCGTTCACCCCACCACCGGGGCACCCGCGTACCCGGCGGCCGACCTCAAGGAGCCCCCATGACCGACGTACTGCGGCAGCACGCCGAGGACGCGTTCGCCGGTGAACTGGCCGCGCTGGCCGCGCAGGACGACCGTCCGCGCCCCGAGCGCTGGAAGCTCTCGCCGTGGGCCGTGGCGACGTACCTGCTCGGCGGCGAGCTGCCGGACGGCACCCGGATCACCCCCAAGTACATCGGCCCGCGCCGGATCGTCGAGGTCGCCGTCACCACCCTGGCGACGGACCGCGCGCTGCTGCTGCTCGGCGTGCCGGGCACTGCGAAGACCTGGGTGTCCGAGCACCTGGCCGCCGCGATCAGCGGCGACTCCACGCTGCTGGTGCAGGGCACCGCGGGCACCCCCGAGGAGGCCGTCCGGTACGGCTGGAACTACGCCCGGCTGCTCGCCCACGGCCCCAGCCGGGACGCCCTGGTGCCCTCGCCGCTGATGCGGGCGATGGCGGACGGCAAGCTCGCCCGGATCGAGGAGCTCACCCGCATCCCGGCCGACGTGCAGGACAGCCTGATCACCGTCCTGTCCGAGAAGACCCTGCCGGTACCGGAGTTGGGCGGCGAGACGCAAGCCGTGCGCGGCTTCAACGTGATCGCCACCGCCAACGACCGGGACCGCGGCGTCAACGAGCTGTCCAGCGCGCTGCGCCGCCGCTTCAACACCGTGGTGCTGCCCCTGCCCGGCTCGCTGGACGAGGAGGTCGACATCGTCACCCGCCGGGTCAACCAGCTCGGCCGCTCCCTCGACCTGCCCGAACTGCCGGGCGGCGCCGAGGAGATCAGGCGCGTGGTGACGGTCTTCCGGGAGCTGCGGGCCGGTCGCACCGTGGACGGCCGGACGAAGGTCAAGACCCCGAGCGGCACCCTCTCCACCGCCGAGGCGATCTCGGTGCTGACCAACGGCCTGGCCCTGGCCACCCACTTCGGCGACGGCGTGCTGCGCGCCGGGGACGTGACGGCCGGCATCCTCGGCGCGGTCGTCCGCGACCCGGTGGCGGACCGGGCGGTGTGGCGCGAGTACGTCGAAGGGGTGGTGCGCGAGCGCGACGGCTGGAAGGACTTCTACCGCGCGGCCCGCGAGGTGACGGCGTGACCACGGAGGTCGCCCTGCTGGGCATCCGGCACCACGGCCCGGGCTCGGCCCGGGCGGTGGCGGCCGCGCTGGCGCAGTGGCGGCCGGACGCGGTGCTGATCGAGGGCCCGGCGGAGGCCGACGCCGTCGTCCACCTGGCGGCGGGGAAGGACCTGGTGCCGCCGGTCGCCCTGCTCGCCCACGCGGTGGACGACCCGTCGCGGGCCGCGTTCTGGCCGTACGCCGCGTTCTCCCCCGAGTGGGTGGCGGTCCGGCACGCGGTGGACCACGGCCTGCCGGTCCACTTCATCGACCTGCCCGCGGGGTACGCCTTCGCGCCGGCCGCGGGGGAGCGGCCCTGGGACCGGGCGGACGACCGGGCGGACGACCGGGCCGGGGAGGCCGCCGAGGAGCCGCCCGCGGACCCGCTGGCGCTGCTCGCCGAGGCCGCCGGCCACGACGACCCGGAGCGCTGGTGGGAGGACGTGGTCGAGCACCGCGCCCCCGGCACGGACGCGCTGGCACCGTTCGCCGCCGTCGCCGAGGCGATGGCGGCGCTGCGCGCCGAGGGCCTCGGCGAGTCCCGCCGGGACGAACTGCGCGAGGCCCACATGCGCCAGCGGATCCGGGCCGCCCGGCGGGCCGGGCACCGCCGGATCGCCGTGGTCTGCGGCGCCTTCCACGTGCCCGCGCTGGCGACCATGCCCACCGTGGCGCACGACCGGGCCCTGCTCGCCGGGCTGCCGAAGAAGGTGCGGGCCGACATCACCTGGATCCCGTGGACGCACCGCCGGCTCTCCCAGACCGCCGGCTACGGCGCGGGCGTCCGGTCGCCCGGCTGGTACCACCACCTGTTCAGCGCCGAGGGCGACCCGGTGCCGCGCTGGCTGGCCAAGGCCGCCGAACTGCTGCGCGCCGAGGACCACCCGGTCTCCTCCGCCCACGTGATCGAGGCGGTCCGGCTCGCCGAGACCCTCGCGGTGCTGCGCGGCCGCCCGCTCGCCGGGCTGACCGAGACCCTGGACGCCGTCCGCGCGGTGCTCTGCGAGGGTTCGGACGTCGCCCTGGAGCTCGTCCGGGACCGCCTGGTGGTCGGTGACGCGCTCGGCGAGGTGCCGGACGACGCGCCGGCGGTGCCGCTGCAGCGCGACCTGGCCCGGCTGCAGCGCTCGCTGCGGCTCAGACCGGAGGCCGCGCCCCGGGAGCTCGACCTCGACCTGCGCAAGGACACCGACGCGGCCCGCTCCCGGCTGCTGCACCGGCTGCGGTTGCTGGGCATCGAGTGGGGCGTGCCGGCCCGGTCCTCGGTCAACTCCACCGGCACCTTCCGGGAGAGCTGGCGGCTGTGCTGGCAGCCGGAGTTCGCGGTCCGGATCGCCGAGGCCGCCCAGTGGGGCACCACGGTGGAGGAGGCTGCCGTCGGGAAGGCGGTCGGCACCGCCCGCGCCGCCGTCGAACTCGCCGAACTGACCGGCCTGGTGGAGACCTGCCTACGGGCCGGGCTGCCCGGTGCGCTGCCCGCGGTGATGCGGGTGCTGGCGGACCGCGCGGCCCTGGACACCGACGTCGCGCACCTGGCGGGCGCGCTGCCCGCGCTGGTCCGGGCGCTGCGCTACGGCGACGTGCGCGGCACCGACCACGGCGCGCTGGCCGGGGCCGCGGCCGGGTTGGCCGAGCGGGTCTGCGTCGGGCTGCCGCCCGCCTGCGTCGGCCTGGACGCGGACGGCGCGGCGGCGATGCGCGCCCGGATCGACGAGGTGCACGGCGCGATCGCCCTGCTCGGCCCGGACGCGGCCGGTGCCGCCGGTGAGGCCGGTGAGGCCGGTGAGGCCGGTTCCGTGGGTGAGGCCGCGGGCACCGAGGGCCTGCCCGACCGCTGGGCCGCCGCCCTGCGCTCGCTGGCCCGCCGCGAGCCCGCCGGCCCCCCGGCCACCGGCGTCCCCGGCCTGCTGCGCGGCCGCGCCGTCCGGCTGCTGCTGGACGACGGCCGGTTGGACTCCGAGGAGGCCGGCCGACGGCTCGGGCTGGTGCTGTCGACGGCCAACGCCCCGGCCGACGCGGCCGGTTGGGTCGAGGGCTTCCTCACCGGCGGCGGCGCCCTGCTGCTGCACGACCCCCGGTTGCTCGCCCTGCTGGACGAGTGGCTCGGCGGGGTCGGCGGCGAGGTGTTCACCGATGTCCTGCCGCTGCTGCGGCGCACTTTCGCCGGGCTGGAGGCGGGCGTGCGCAGCACCATCGGCGGCCGGGTCGCGGCCGGTCCGCTGGACGCCGCCCCGGCGGTGCCCGAGGCGGTCGGGGCGCTCGACCCGGACCGCGCCGACGCGGCCGTCCCGGTGCTGGCCGTGCTGCTCGGGGTCCGTCCGCGGATCCCCCGCCAGGCCACCGGCCGCGACACCTGACCCCGGCGGTCACCCCCGACCCGCCCGCCGTACCGAGGAGGACCCGATGGCAACGACCCCGACCGACGAACGGCTGCGCCGCTGGCGCCTGGTGCTCGGCGGCGAGGCCGACGGCACCGGCCGCACCCTGCGCGGCCGCGACGCCGCGATGGACGGCGCCCTCGCCGCGCTCTACCGGGGCGCGCCGGAGGAGGGCGGCAGGGCGCCCCGGGGCGGCCGTCGCAGCGCCGGGCTGGGCGGTTCGGCCCCGCAGGTGGCCCGCTGGCTGGGCGACATCCGGGAGTACTTCCCGTCCACCGTCGTCCAGCTGATGCAGCAGGACGCGATCACCCGGCTCGGCCTGGACCGGCTGCTGCTGGAGCCGGAGATGCTGGAGGCCGTCGAGCCGGACGTGCACCTGGTGGGCACCCTGCTGTCGCTCAAGCACGCGCTGCCCGAGACCACCCGGGAGTCCGCCCGGGCCGTGGTCGGCAAGGTGGTCGCCGACCTGGAGCGCCGACTGTCCGACCGGACCAGGGCCACCCTGGGCGGCGCCCTGGACCGCAGCGCCCGGGTGAACCGGCCGCGCCACCGGGACATCGACTGGGACCGGACCATCCGGGCCAACCTGCGGAACTACCTGCCCGAGCACGGCACCGTGGTGCCCGAGCGGCTGGTCGGCCACGCCCGTGCCCAGCGGGCGGTGCGGAAGGACGTCATCCTCTGCGTCGACCAGTCCGGCTCGATGGCGCCGTCCGTCGTGCACGCCGCGGTGTTCGGCGCGGTGCTCGCCTCGATGCGCAGCCTGGACACCCGGCTGGTCGTCTTCGACACCTCGGTGGTCGACCTCACCGAGCAGCTGACCGACCCGGTGGACGTCCTGTTCGCCACCCGGCTCGGCGGCGGCACCGACATCAACCGGGCGCTCGCCTACTGCCAGTCGCGGATCACCCGGCCGTCGGAGACCGTGGTGGTGCTGATCAGCGACCTCTACGAGGGCGGCATCCGGGAGGGCATGCTGCGGCGGGTCGCCGCGATGAAGGCGGCGGGCGTCCAGTTCATCGCGCTGCTCGCGCTGTCCGACGAGGGCGCCCCCGCGTACGACCACGCCCACGCCGCCGCCCTGGCCGCGCTCGGCGTCCCGGCCTTCGCCTGCACCCCGGACGCCTTCCCCGAGATCATGGCGGCGGCGATCGAGAGGCGGCCGGTCCCGCAGCGCCTGACGGGGGCGGCCGACCGGGAGCCCTGACCGCGAACTCCGACCGCGAGCTCCGACCGCGAGCGCTGACCGCGAGCCCTGACCGGGGCCGCGACGACTTCACTCGAACGTGTGAATCACTCGATCGGTGGACCGCGGGCGCCGCCGACGGCCATGGGCCGATCTGTGACGGTTCTCACCCATGACGGACAGGCCCCGGGCGGAACAGTCCCGTCCCACGGGGATAACCTGCCAGACGGACGTGACGCGCGTGTTGATTGACGTGTGCGCCCGTGGCTGTGTGGGCCGCAAGGCCGTACCTCTGCGTACCCGCACCGCTTCGACGACCCGCAGCGAAGATCCTGCCGTGGCACGCTCGTAGAGACACAATCCGCGACCACGAACAAGGACAAACACGTGGACCTGTTCGAGTACCAGGCGAGGGACCTCTTCGCCAAGCACGGTGTGCCCGTGCTTGACGGCGATGTCATCGAGACCGCCGCAGACGCTGCCGCCATCGCGGAGCGCTTCGGCGGCCGCGCCGTCGTCAAGGCTCAGGTGAAGGTGGGTGGCCGAGGCAAGGCCGGTGGCGTGAAGCTCGCCGCCGACCCGGCGGACGCCGTCGCCAAGGCCGAGCAGATCCTCGGCATGGACATCAAGGGCCACACCGTTCACAAGGTGATGCTGGCCCAGACCGCGGACATCAAGGACGAGTACTACGTCTCGTTCCTGCTGGACCGCACCAACCGCACCTTCCTGGCCATGGCCAGCGTCGAGGGCGGCGTGGAGATCGAGGTCGTCGCCGAGCAGAACCCCGAGGCGCTCGCCAAGATCCCGGTCGACGCCAACGAGGGCTGCACCCCGGAGAAGGCCGCCGAGATCGTCGCCGCGGCGAAGTTCCCGGCCGAGGTCGCCGACCAGGTCGCCGAGGTCCTGCAGAAGCTGTGGACCGTCTTCATCAAGGAGGACGCCCTCCTCGTCGAGGTCAACCCGCTGATCAAGTCCGGTGAGGGCAAGATCATCGCGCTCGACGGCAAGGTCTCCCTGGACGAGAACGCCGAGTTCCGTCAGCCGGAGCACGAGGCGCTCGAGGACAAGGCCGCGGCCAACCCGCTGGAGGCCGCTGCCAAGGCCAAGGGCCTGAACTACGTCAAGCTCGACGGCCAGGTCGGCATCATCGGCAACGGCGCGGGCCTCGTCATGAGCACCCTCGACGTGGTCGCCTACGCCGGTGAGAACCACGGCGGCGTCAAGCCCGCCAACTTCCTGGACATCGGTGGCGGCGCCTCCGCCGAGGTCATGGCGAACGGCCTGGAGATCATCCTGGGCGACCCCGACGTCAAGTCGGTCTTCGTCAACGTCTTCGGCGGCATCACCGCCTGTGACGCGGTCGCCAACGGCATCGTGCAGGCCCTCGCGCTCCTGGAGAGCAAGGGCGAGAACGTCACCAAGCCGCTGGTCGTCCGCCTGGACGGCAACAACGCGGAGCTGGGTCGCAAGATCCTCGACGACGCCAACCACCCGCTGGTCCAGCGCGTGGACACCATGGACGGCGCCGCTGACCGCGCCGCCGAGCTGGCCAACAAGTAAGGAAGGGGACTTAACACCATGGCTATCTTCCTTACCAAGGACAGCAAGGTCATCGTCCAGGGCATGACCGGCGCCGAGGGCATGAAGCACACCCGCCGCATGCTCGCCTCCGGCACCCAGATCGTCGGCGGTGTCAACCCGCGCAAGGCCGGCACCACGGTCGACGTCGACGGCACCGAGATCCCGGTCTTCGGCTCCGTCGCCGAGGCCATGAAGGAGACCGGCGCCGACGTCTCCGTCCTCTTCGTGCCGCCGGCCTTCACCAAGGCCGCCGTCATCGAGGCCATCGACGCCGAGATCGGCCTGGCCGTCGTCATCACCGAGGGCGTTCCGGTGCACGACACCGCCGCCTTCTGGGCGTACGCCGGTTCGAAGGGCAACAAGACCCGGATCATCGGCCCGAACTGCCCCGGCCTGATCAGCCCCGGACAGTCGAACGCCGGCATCATCCCGGCCGACATCACCACCTCCGGCAAGATCGGTCTGGTCTCGAAGTCGGGCACCCTGACCTACCAGCTCATGTACGAGCTGCGCGACATCGGCTTCTCCTCGGCCGTGGGCATCGGCGGTGACCCGGTCATCGGGACCACCCACATCGACGCCCTCAAGGCCTTCCAGGAGGACCCGGAGACCGAGATCATCGTCATGATCGGTGAGATCGGTGGCGACGCCGAGGAGCGCGCCGCGGCCTACATCGCCGAGCACGTCACCAAGCCGGTCGTCGGCTACGTCGCGGGCTTCACCGCCCCCGAGGGCAAGACCATGGGCCACGCCGGCGCCATCGTCTCGGGCTCCTCGGGCACCGCCCAGGCGAAGAAGGAGGCCCTCGAGGCCGCCGGTGTCAAGGTCGGCAAGACGCCGTCCGAGACCGCCCGCCTGGCCCGCGAGATCATCGCCGCCAAGGGCTGATCCCGGTCACCCGCGCGCTGAGCGCCCCCGCCCTCCCGTAGGGCGGGGGCGCTCGCTTTTCCGGGGCCGGCGCGCAGGCTTGCCCGCGCGCCGGGGTGCCGGCGCGTCAGTGCCCCGGGCCGGTGGCGCAGGGCAGCGGCGACCAGGTCGGGCAGACCGCCGGGTCCTGCTGCGGCGGCGGGGCCACGCCGTGGGCCGCGGCCGGCAGCTCCCAGCGCGCGACCGCCTGGGCCTGCGGCTCCGCCACCACCGCCGCCAGCCCCGGCGTCGGACTGCACCACAGGCTGGTGATGCCGTTCGGCGCGCCGCCCGGCAGCAGCGGCACGCCCGGGGCCTCCACCTCCGCCGTCGGGGCCGGCACGCAGAGCGCGGGGACCGGCTGCTCCGGCCGGTGGAACAGCGCCGCCGGACGCAGCCCGGAGAGCGTCGCCACCGTCGCCCCGCCCACGGCCACCGTCAGCAGCACCGCCGCACCCGTCCGGGCGGCCGTGCCCAGCCGGTGCTTGGCCCGCAGCACCGGTACCGGTGCCCGGTGCGGCTCCGGGCAGCCCCGCACCGCCGCCCGATGCAGCAGGCCGCTCAGCCCGTCCGCGAACCCCGGCGCCGCCGGGTCCGGCCCCACCAGCTCCGGCACCCACTGCGCCAGCGCCGCCCGCGCCGCCCACACCCGCCCCTCGGCGGCCGCCCGGGTCGACTCCACCTCCACCGCGACCGCCGCCGCCGGCAGCCCCAGCCCGTCGTGCAGCACCAGGGCCCGCCGCTGCGGCCGGGACAGCCGCCGCAGGGCCTTCAACAGCGCCTTGTCCCGGTCGGTCAGCCGGTCGTGGTCGGGCAGCACCGACTGGGCCTCGTCGGCCGGCCGGACCCGGATCCGCCGGTGCGGCAGCGTCCACGCGTGCACCCGCCGGGGGCCGCCGCGCCGCCACGGCGACAGCGCCAGCTCGCAGGCCCGCACCCGCACCCAGCCCTCCGGATCGCCCGATCCGACCACCCCGCCCCAGTCCTGCCGGGCCTCCCCGAACGCCCGCCGCACGCAGTGCACCGCGCGGTGGCGGCAGGCGGTCAGCAGGAACACCTGCTGCACCAGCCGGGTGTGCGCGGCCTCGTACAGCTCCTCGAAGCTCTCCGTCAGGTCCCGTCCGTGGCCCGCCTCGCTGAGCGCCGCGCTGATCCGTTCGCGGGAGTCGGCGGCGTCGCGCCCGCCGGGGGCGGAAGCGGAACCGGAAGCGGGCCGGACGGCCACGGGCGGCTCTGGAGCGGCCGGTTCGGGGGCGCCGGCCGGGGCGGAGGCCGGGGCGGTGGTGCCGGGCTTGCGCCCGACCCCCTGCGGGCCGCGCGGGCCGTCCGCGGGGCGACGGCGCCGGCCCTCGGGCTTGCCCGGGGCGGGACCGGGCCGCGCGGCCGGGCCCTGCGGCGGGCCGGTCTGGCCGGTCTGGCCGGTCTGGCCGGTCTGGCCGGTCTGGCCGGGCCCGGAGCTCGCCGGGGGGCCGGGCTCGCCGTGCGCCGTCGACCGGCCGGGGCCGGGGCCGGTGCCGGTGGAGCGGTGGCGGCGGTCGCTGTCGGTGCCGGGTTTCCCGCCGGTCGGGGTGGTCTTGGTCATGCCGCTGCGTTCTCCCGGGGCAGTGGGGGCCACTCGCGTGCGGTCGGTGCCGGTGGGGGTGGCCGGGGGGCGCCGCCCCGGGCCGGTCGGAGGTGCGGTCCTGAGCAGGGCGATCGCGGCGGCTTCGGTGGGACAGCCGAGTTTGCGCATGGCCCGGTGCAGATAACTGCGGGCGGTCGCGGTGGTGACGCCGAGTGCGGCGGCGGTGTGATCGAGGCCGTGTCCGGCGGCCAGGTGGGTGAGGGCCTGGGCCTCACGGGGGGTCAGCTTCCGCAGCGGATCGGTGGCGCGGGTGGGTGGCGTGGTCATCAGACGCTCCGGGCCGGGGCGACGGCGGCTTGGGGGCAGGGTCTGAAAAGGCGCATAAGACAATAATCTGGGACACGGCGGCGGTTTGCCGGTTCACGGAGCATGGCGAGTCGCCTTGGCACCATGAGGCGCATGACGCAGCTGATGGGCCGTCCGCTCCTGGAAGTGCCCGGCGAATTGGGTGGACGCCCGGCGCTGGCCGACCTGTTGGCGGGGGTGCGGACGGCGCTGGTCGGTCTCGCGGTCGTCGGGGTGCCGGTCCTCGGGCTCTGGGTGGCGACGCCGTACGCGGACTCCGATGCGGCCGGTGCCACCCGGTTGGCGGGTGCGCTCTGGCTGCTCGGCCACGGCGCGCCGGTCCTGCGCGGCGGCGCGGACGCCCCGCTGACGGTCACTCCGCTGCTGCTCGGGGCCCTGGCCGTGGTGCGGCTGTACCGGGCGGGGGCCGGGGTGGCGGCCCGGCGGGGGCTGCGCTCGCGCTGGGGCGGCCCGCTGGCGCTCTGGGCGGGGTACTGCGCGGTGGCGGTCGTGGTGGCGCTGCACAGCGCGGGCGCCGGGCTGTTCCGCAGCCGGGTGCTGCCGGACCTGCTGGTGGTGGGCCTGGTGGCCGGGCTGGCGACGGCGGCGGGCGTACGGTCCGGCGAAGCCGCCGGGACGCAGGGGGCCGGCGGCGCCGGGCGGATCGACGCCGAGGCGCTGTTCGACCGGCTCCCGCCGGGCTGGCGGCCGACCGGTGGCACGCCCGCGGTGTGCCGGGCGGCGGGTGCGGCCGCGGCGGGACTGCTCGCGGCGGGCGGGCTGCTGGTGACGGTGGCGGCGGTGCTGGACGCGGTCGCCGGGGGCGGGCGCGGGATGGCGCTGCTCGGCGGCGGGCCCGCCGCGCTGGTCGGGCTGCTGCTGGTCACCGTGGTGCTGCTGCCCAACGCGGTGCTGTGGGGCGCCGCGTACGCGCTGGGCCCGGGCTTCGAGGTCGGCGCCGGGTCACTGGTGTCGCCGGGCGGGACGGAACTCGGCCCGGTGCCGGAGTTCCCGCTGTTCGCCCTGCTGCCCCAGGAGGGCCCGGGCGGCTGGCGGCTGGCCGCGCTGCTGCTCCCGCTGCTGGCGGGGCTGGTGCCCGCGCTCCTGCTGGGCCGGGCGGCGGCGGGTCGGCGCTCCCCGTCGGGCGGGGACGGGCCGTGGCCGCCCGCGGCGACGGCGACGGCGGCCCTGGCGGCCGCGCTGCTGCTCGGTGCCGGGGCGACGCTGCTGGGCTGGCTGTCCGGCGGGGCGCTGGCGGCCGAGCGGATGGCCCGGCTGGGACCGGTGCCGTGGTGGACGGGCCTGGCGGCGGCCGGCTGGCTCGCCCTGGTGGCGGTGCCGGGCGCCCTGCTGGTGCGGTACCGGCTGCTCGGCCCCGCGCGGGCCGAGGACCCCGCCGAGGCGCTGGACGACGACCTGGACGACGGCCCGGGCGACGGCCCGGCCGGGGGGCGGGCCTGGGCCCCGGCGTCCGTCGCGCGTGCCTGCGCCCGGCTCGCGACCCGGACCCGCCGGAGCGCGCTGCGGCTGCGCGCCGGTGCCCACGCCCTCGTGCTGCGGCTGTCCGCCCGGCGCCCCGCCGACTGACCCCGGTCGGGCCGGTTGCTCGGCGCTCCCGTTGCTCGGCGCTCCTGCTACTCGGCGTTCCTGCTACTCGGCGTTCCCGCTGAAGTCCACGTACCACTGCGGTGCGTACCGGTCGCAGTTCTCGGCGCCGACGGTGGTGAGCGAGTCCCGCACGCAGGTCACGTAGTCCCGGTAGTGGATGCTGAGCCCGATCACCGAGGTGGCGACCACGACGGTCATCGCGCCGGTGAGGATCCCGGCGAGCGCGGCCGGGGTGAGCGGGTTCGGCGCCGGGGCACCGGGGTGGCCGGGGTGGCCGGGGTGGCCGTACGGGCCGGCCTGGCCGTACGCCCCGGCCGGTGCCGCCGCGGGAGCCGGGGTGGACGCGGCCCGCCCGGCCCGGAGCGCGCCGATGCCCCAGACGATGCCGAGCACGCCGACCAGCAGGGCGATCCAGTGGAAGCCGGTGAACAGGCAGACCAGGGCGAACGGTCCGGCCAGCGCGGCGTTGCGCGCCTTGCGGTGGGCCGGGTTCGTCAGGTCGAGCCGGGGCGGCTGCGGACCTTGGGGGCGACGGCCGGGCCCGCCCTCGCCGGGGCCCGGTCCCCACTGCTGCGGGTGCGGCGGGCGCTCGCCGCCGGGACCTGCGCCGGGCCGGCCGCCGCTCTGGCCGCCGTCGCCCTCCGGGCCCTGGCCGGGCCAGGGGCTGCGCGGCTGCCACGGCTGGTCCGGGGCGTCCGCGGGCGGCGGCGCGAAGGGGTTGCGCTCGTCGGTGTCGTCGCCGCTGCTCATGGGTTCAGCCGTTCCTTCTCGGTCGGGGCTCGTGCGGAGGGTCGCGCGCGGGGGCGGTCTCCTCCGCCCCAATGATCCCGCAAGCGTTCGAGGGCCCGTCGGGGGCCTGCCCGTACCGGGGCCGGTCGCCCGCAACTCCGGTGCGGAGGGCCGGAGGAGATCCCCGTCTCAACTACGCGCGTAGCGCCGGAGGGAGGGTGCAGGGGCCCTCCGACCAGCCGTTATCGTGGTGACGGTCAGCAGCTCCCACGGGTTCCCCCGGTCCCGCGTCGCGGCGGGTTCTCCTGGTGTTCCCCCTCGCTCGACCTGCCGTTCGTAGTGGCCCCACCGCCGGTGGACGTACCAGCGGGCGGCGCCCGACCTACGGAGAATCGCGCAGTGGCCGCCGCCCCCGCCCAGCTCTTCCCGCCCCGTACGCCCGGACCGGCCCGCCTGGTGGTACTGGTCTCCGGCTCCGGCACCAACCTCCAGGCCCTGATCGACGCCGCCGCCGACCCGGCGTACGGCGCCGGGATCGTGGCCGTGGGCGCGGACCGGGACGGGATCGCCGGCCTGGAGCGCGCCGAGCGGGCGGGCCTGCCGACCTTCGTCCACCGGGTGAAGGACTTCGCGGACCGGGCCGACTGGGACCGCGCGCTGACCGCCTCCGTCGCCGCCCACCAGCCCGACCTGGTGGTCACGGCCGGCTTCATGAAGATCCTCGGCCCCGAGTTCATCGCGGCCTTCGCGGGGCGGATCGTCAACACCCACCCCGCACTGCTGCCGTCCTTCCCCGGTGCCCACGGCGTCACCGACGCGCTCGCGTACGGGGTGAGGGTCACCGGCTGCACCGTCCACCTGGTCGACGCCGGAGTGGACACCGGGCCGATCATCGCGCAGGGCGTCGTCGAGGTGCTCGACGCCGACCACGCCGATGGCGGCGACGCGCTGCACGAGCGCATCAAGACTGTCGAGCGCAAGCTGCTCGTCGACGTCGTGGGCCGGCTGGCCCGCGAAGGTCACCGCATCGAGGACCGAAAGGTATGGATCCCGGCATGAGCGCCAGCTCCACCACGCCCCCCGTTTCGGAGAACATCCGTCCGATCCGTCGTGCGCTGATCAGCGTGTACGACAAGACCGGTCTGGAGGAGCTGGCCCAGGGCCTGCACGCCGCCGGGGTCGCCATCGTCTCCACCGGCTCCACCGCCGGCCGGATCGCCGCCGCCGGCGTCCCGGTGACCGAGGTCTCCGAGCTGACCGGCTTCCCGGAGTGCCTGGACGGGCGCGTGAAGACGCTGCACCCCCGCGTGCACGCCGGCGTGCTCGCCGACCTGCGCCTGGAGTCGCACCGCGCGCAGCTGGCCGAGCTCGGTGTCGAGCCCTTCGACCTGGTCGTGGTGAACCTCTACCCGTTCAAGGCCACCGTCGCCTCGGGTGCCACCCCGGACGAGTGCGTCGAGCAGATCGACATCGGCGGCCCCAGCATGGTCCGCGCCGCCGCCAAGAACCACCCGTCGGTGGCCGTCGTGGTCGACCCGGCCCGCTACGCCGACGTGCTGACCGCCGTCCGCGAGGGCGGCTTCGACCTGGCCACCCGCAAGCGCCTGGCCGGTGCCGCGTTCGCCCACACCGCGGCCTACGACGTGGCCGTCGCCTCCTGGTTCGAGGCCGGCTACGCCCCCAGCGACGAACGGTTCCCCGAGTTCCTGGGCGCCACCTGGGAGCGGCAGAACGTGCTGCGCTACGGCGAGAACCCGCACCAGGGCGCCGCGCTGTACAGCGACACCGGGCTGATCAGCGGTTTCACCGCGGGCGGCGGCCTGGCCGGCGCCCAGCAGCTGCACGGCAAGGAGATGTCGTACAACAACTACGTCGACACCGACGCCGCCCGCCGGGCCGCGTACGACCACGCCGAGCCGGCCGTCGCGATCATCAAGCACGCCAACCCGTGCGGCATCGGGACCGGCGCCGACGTCGTCGAGGCGCACCGCAAGGCGCACGAGTGCGACCCGGTCTCCGCGTACGGCGGCGTGATCGCGGTCAACCGCCCGGTCACCGTCGAGCTGGCCGAGCAGATCGCCCCGATCTTCACCGAGGTCGTCGTGGCCCCCGGCTACGAGGACGGCGCGGTCGAGGTGCTGGCCCGGAAGAAGAACCTGCGGGTGCTGGTCGCCCCCGGGGCCCCGGCCAACCACCAGGAGGTCCGCCCGATCTCCGGCGGTGTGCTGCTCCAGGACGCCGACCGGGTGCAGGCCGAGGGCGACGACCCGGCGAACTGGACGCTGGCCACCGGCGAGGCGCTGTCCGAGGCCGAGCTGGCCGAGCTGGCCTTCGCCTGGCGGGCCTGCCGGGCCGTCAAGTCCAACGCGATCCTGCTGGCCAAGGACGGCGCCTCGGTCGGCGTCGGCATGGGCCAGGTCAACCGGGTCGACTCCTGCAAGCTCGCGGTCGAGCGGGCCGGCGAGCGGGCCAAGGGCTCGTACGCCGCCTCGGACGCCTTCTTCCCGTTCCCGGACGGCCCGGGGATCCTGATCGCCGCCGGTGTCCGGGCGATCGTCCAGCCGGGCGGTTCGATCCGTGACGAGCAGGTCGTCGAGGCGGCCCGGAAGGCCGGCGTGACGATGTACTTCACCGGCGCCCGCCACTTCTTCCACTGAGTGTTCCACTGAGTGCACGAAGCGGCCCGGCCCCCTCCTGCTGAGGGGGCCGGGCCGCTTCGTCGTGGTCCTGCCGGGTGCTCAGTAGCGCGGCCGGTTGAACCAGGCGGAGCCCTCCTGGGTGCACATGGCGGTGATCCAGATGATGCTGATGGCCAGCCACAGACCGGCCATCACATAGCCGATGGCGGTGCCGGCGGTGACGGCGCCCGCCAGGATCAGCAGGCCGACCAGGCTGCCGAGCGAGCCGTACACGATGGTGGTGATCCGGACGTTGTTGCCGCCCTTGCCGAACTTGGCGCCCAGCGTGATGGAGAGCGCGGCGAACAGCGCGAACAGGACCGCGACGACGATCAGGATGCCGGCGGCGGCGTCGCCCAGCGCGGTGAACGGGTTGTCGCTGGTGGTCGCCTTGGCCGTGTTGGTGACGTCCTTGGCGGCGGCGCCGATGAGCAGGTAGACGAGGGCGAGGATCGCCTGCACACCGCCCACGATGAACAGCAGCACCCGGGCGGTGGTCACCAGGCCCGGCATGGACTGCGGCACGGCCGGCGCGTAGCCGTAGCCGGGGGCGGCCGGCGGCGGGTAGCCGTAGCCCGGAGCGGGCTGCGGCGGGGCCTGCTGCGGGTAGCCGTAGCCCGGCGCGGGCGGCTGCTGGCCGTACGGGTTGTTCGGGTCGGGCGGGTAACTCATGGATGCCTCCGGGCAGTTGCGGGAACGCGGGGACGGGACGGCGGAGGACCCGGTTGCGGCCGGCGAGTCGGGTCGCCGACGGAACGGGACGGTATCGGAGCGCGGTGACAGCCCGGCGGCGGTGACGGGCGCGGCCGGCTCAGTGCTGTGACGGGCGAGTGATCGAACGCGAGGACGGGCACGGTGCGGTGAGGGCGCCGTGGCGGTCGGGCTGCGCGGTGTGCTGTGGTCGGATCACTGGCTCTTTCCCCCGGGTACGCCCTGCTGCGGGACCGGTCGGCCCGTCACCGGGCCTGGTCGCGGCAGGGGATGCCCGCATATCGTCAACCGGACGGCAGCGCGCTGTCCAGCCGGTTGTGGGTGTGGTGCGGAGACTGTGGCGCAACCGCAACGTGGTGCGGACCTTCCGTGCCCGTCCGGTCGCCGGGGCGGCCGCGGTACGGGCGGCGGCCGGGATCCGGGAGAATGGGGTCATGACTGCCCAGATTCTCGATGGCAAGGCCACCGCCGCCGCGATCAAGTCCGAACTCGCCGCCCGCGTGGCGGCCCTCAAGGCGAAGGGCGTCACGCCCGGCCTCGGCACCGTCCTGGTCGGCGACGACCCGGGCAGCCGCTGGTACGTCAACGGCAAGCACAAGGACTGCGCCGAGGTCGGCATCGCCTCGATCCAGCGCGAGCTGCCCGCCACCGCCGGCCAGCAGGACGTCGAGGACGTCGTCCGCGAGCTCAACGCCGACCCGACCTGCACCGGCTACATCGTCCAGCTGCCGCTGCCCAAGGGCCTGGACCAGAACCCGGTCCTGGAGCTGATGGACCCGGACAAGGACGCCGACGGCCTGCACCCGACCTCGCTCGGCCGGCTGGCCCTGGGCATCGAGGGCCCGCTGCCGTGCACCCCGCTGGGCATCGTCGAGCTGCTGCGCCGGCACCAGGTCGAGATCGACGGCGCCGAGGTGGTCGTGGTCGGCCGCGGCATCACCGTCGGCCGCTCGATCGGCCTGCTGCTGACCCGCCGCAGCGAGAACGCCACCGTGACCCTGTGCCACACCGGCACCCGGGACCTCGGCGCGCACCTGCGCAAGGCCGACATCATCGTGGCCGCCGCGGGCGTGCCGCACCTGGTCAAGCCGGAGGACGTCAAGGCGGGCGCCGCGGTGCTGGACGTCGGCGTCAGCCGCAGCGAGGGCAAGATCGTCGGCGACGTGCACCCGGGGGTGGCCGAGGTGGCCGGCTGGATCTCCCCGAACCCCGGCGGCGTGGGCCCGATGACCCGCGCGATGCTGCTCAACAACATCGTCGAGGCGGCCGAGCGCCGCGCCGGCGTCTGACCCCCGAGGGACGGCGAGCATGACTGAACCGCGTCCGGCGCGCTCCCGGCAACGGCCGGTCAAGACCACCGGCACCCTGCCGCCCGAGGGGGCGGCCCCGGCCCTCGGGCGCGACCACGCCCTGCCGGTCCGGCAGTGGCCGATAACGCTGGTCCTGTCGGTGGTCGGCGCCGGCCTCGCGGTCACCTGGTTCGCCGACTTCAAGGACGGCTTCAAGTACGGGCTGCTGATCCTCGGCACCGGCGTGCTGCTCGGCGCGGTGCTGCGGCTGGTGCTGCCCGAGGTCGGGATGCTGGCGGTGCGCAGCCGCTTCACCGACGTCATCGTGCTGGCCTTCCTGGGCGCCTCGATCGTGCTGCTGACCCTGGTCGCGCAGCCGAACCCGTGGCTGGAGATCCCGCTGCTGGACAACATCGGCCAGCTGATCGGCCGGCCCAAGCACTGAGCCCGCCTCCTGCCGCGGCCCCGTCCGGATTCCCGGGCGGGGCCGCGGTGCGTTCCGGGCCCGCTGGGCGGCGGCCGCTGTGACGCATCAGCCATGCCCGCACACGCGGCGTACGCTTCCCTTTGCGATAACCTGACGCCGGTCTCTCGATGTCGAGAGATCATCCTCGGCTCCAGTGCGCCGGTGTGCCTGGGGCACCTGGCGATTTGCTGGAGAAGGTAGAAATGACCCGCACCCCCGTCAACGTCACCATCACCGGAGCGGCCGGCCAGATCGGCTACGCGCTGCTCTTCCGCATCGCCTCGGGCCACCTGCTCGGTGCCGACGTGCCGGTGAACCTGCGCCTCCTGGAGATCCCGCAGGGCCTCAAGGCCGCCGAGGGCACCGCCATGGAGCTCGTCGACTGCGCCTTCCCGCTGCTGCGCGACATCACCATCACCGACCAGCCGAACGAGGCCTTCGACGGCGCCAACGTCGCGCTGCTGGTCGGCGCCCGTCCGCGCACCGCCGGCATGGAGCGCGGCGACCTGCTGCAGGCCAACGGCGGCATCTTCGGCCCGCAGGGCAAGGCCATCAACGCCCACGCCGCGGACGACATCAAGGTCCTGGTCGTCGGCAACCCGGCCAACACCAACGCCCTGATCGCCCAGCGCAACGCCCCGGACGTCCCGGCCGAGCGCTTCACCGCGATGACCCGCCTGGACCACAACCGCGCCCTCGGCCAGCTGTCCGCCAAGACCGGCGCCCTGGTCTCCGACATCAAGCGCGTCACCATCTGGGGCAACCACTCCGCGACCCAGTACCCGGACATCTTCCAGGCCGAGGTCGCCGGCAAGCCGGCCTTCGAGGCCGTCGGCAGCGACCAGGCCTGGCTGGAGAACGACTTCATCCCGACCGTCGCCAAGCGCGGCGCGGCCATCATCGACGCCCGCGGCGCCTCCTCGGCCGCCTCGGCCGCCAACGCCGCCATCGACCACGTGCACACCTGGGTCAACGGCACCGCCGAGGGCGACTGGACCTCCATGGGCGTCGTCTCCGACGGCTCCTACGGCGTCCCGGCCGGCCTGATCTCCTCCTTCCCGGTCACCACCAAGGACGGCAAGTTCGAGATCGTCCAGGGCCTGGAGATCTCCGACTTCTCCCGCGCCCGCATCGACGCCTCGGTCAAGGAGCTGACCGAGGAGCGCGACGCGGTCCAGGAGCTGGGCCTCATCTGAGCCCCGCCGCACGGCCCTTCCGACGGCCCGCCGCCCCCGCCCGGGGCGGCGGGCCGTCGCCGTGATCCGCCCGCTCGCCTCCGGGACGCTCTGACCCGGTGCCGACGGTCGGCGCTCCCTCGCTTCTCCCTTACGACATCGGCGCGCCCCTTCGGCTCGGGGCGGGGCCCCGGGCGGGGATACCCCGGCCGCCTACACTGGCCCGCTGTGAACGAAACCCTCGGGGACGCCGCGCTCGTCCTCGTCTTCATCCTGCTGGGCGGCCTGTTCAACGTCGCGGAGATCTCGCTGATCTCGCTGCGCGAGGGCCAGATCCGGACGCTGGAGGCGCACGGCACCCGGCGCTCGGCCCGGGCCGCGCACCTGGCCGCCGACCCCAACCGCTTCCTGGCGGCCGTCCAGGTCGGCGTGACCTGCATGGGCTTCCTGTCCGCCGCGTTCGGCGCGGACACCCTGGCCGGCAAGGTCGCCCCGCTCTTCGTCCGGGCCGGGCTGTCCCAGGGGGTGGCGGACGCCCTCGCCCTGGTCGGCCTGACCCTGCTGATCAGTTACGTCTCGCTGGTGCTCGGCGAGCTCACCCCCAAGCGGATCGGCCTGCAGCGCGCCGAGTCCATCGCGGTGATCGCCGCCCCCGTGGTGGACGTGATGTCGGTGGCGCTGCGCCCGGTGATCTGGCTGCTCGGCCACTCCACCAACCTGATGGTCCGGCTGTTCGGCGGCGATCCGGCGGCCGGGCGCGGCTCGATGAGCTCCGAGGAACTGCGCGGCCTGGTCGCCTCCAACACCGAACTGGGAAGCGACGAAAGGGCGTTGATCGCGGACGTGTTCGCCGCGGGGGAGCGCCAGCTGCGCGAGGTGATGGTCCCGCGCACCGAGGTGACCTTCCTGGACGCGGAGCGCCCGCTGGCCGCCGTGCGGCACCAGGCCGAGACCTCGCCGCACTCGCGCTACCCGGTGGTCGAGGGCAGCGCCGACGCGGTGGTCGGCTTCGTGCACGTCCGGGACCTCTACGGCGCCCGCGGCGAGCAGGCCGTCAAGGTCCGCGACCTGGCCCGCCCGGTCAAGCTGCTGCCCGGCACCAAGCGGGTGCTGGAGGCGATGGGTGAGATGCGCCGGGAGGGCCACCACCTGGCGATCGTGGTGGACGAGTACGGCGGCACCGCCGGCATCGTCACCCTGGAGGACCTGGTCGAGGAGGTGATCGGCGAGATCCGGGACGAGTACGACCGGCCGGAGTCCGCGCCCACCCGCCGGCTGGCCGGCGGCGGCACGGAGCTGGACGGCCTGCTCAACCTCGGCGACTTCACCGAGGAGACCGGCGTCACCCTGCCCGAGGGCCCGTACGAGACGGTGGCCGGCTGCCTGGTGGCCTCGCTCGGCCGGCTGCCCCGGGACGGCGACCAGGCCCGGATCCCGGTCGAGGGCGGCGGCGCGGTGCTGCTGACGGTGGCCAAGGTGGAGGGTCGGCGGATCGCCCGGGTGAGGGTGAGTGCGGTCACACCGGAGGAGCCTGCGGGGCCGGAGGTTTCCTGAGGGACCGGGGGAACTGGAAGAATGGCCCGCATGGTCAACGCAGCGGTCACCGGTCCGGTCAAGGATCGCCCCCGGGTGCTCTCCGGGATCCAGCCCACCTCCGGCTCGTTCCACCTCGGCAACTACCTGGGCGCCGTGCGCCAGTGGGTCGACCTGCAGAAGGAGAACGACGCCTTCTACATGGTCGTCGACCTGCACGCGATCACCGTGCCGCAGGACCCGGTGACCTTGCGCCAGAACACCCGGGTGTCCGCCGCCCAGCTGCTCGGCGCCGGCCTGGACCCGGAGCACTGCACCCTCTTCGTCCAGTCGCACGTGCCCGAGCACGCGCAGCTCGGCTGGGTGATGAACTGCCTCACCGGCTTCGGCGAGGCCTCCCGGATGACCCAGTTCAAGGACAAGTCCTCCCGGTACGGCGCCGATAGCACCACCGTCGGCCTGTTCACCTACCCGATCCTGCAGATCGCGGACATCCTGCTCTACCAGGCGGACGCCGTCCCGGTCGGCGAGGACCAGCGCCAGCACGTGGAGATCACCCGCGACATCGCGGAGCGGTTCAACTCGCGCTACGCCCCCACGTTCACGATCCCGAAGCCGTACATCCTCAAGGAGACGGCGAAGATCATGGACCTCCAGGACCCGGGCATCAAGATGAGCAAGTCGGCCTCCTCGGCCAAGGGTCTGGTCAGCCTGCTGGACGAGGCGAAGGTCAGCGCCAAGAAGTTCAAGAGCGCCGTCACCGACACCGGCACCGTGGTCTCCTATGACGAGGAGCAGAAGCCGGGCGTCTCCAACCTGCTGCGGATCCACTCCGCGCTCAGCGGCCAGTCGGTCGAGCAGCTGGTCGCGCACTTCGAGGGCAAGATGTACGGCGCCCTCAAGACCGAGCTGGCCGAGCTGTTCACCGAGTGGGTCACCCCCTTCCAGGAGCGCACCAGCACCTTCCTGGACGACCCGGCCGAGCTGGACCGGGTGCTGGCGATCGGCGCCGAGAAGGCCCGCGCGGTGGCCTCCGAGACGCTGGCGACCGTGTACGACCGGATCGGCTTCCTCCCGGCCGCCAAGCGGTGACTCCGCTCTCGCGCCTGCCCGATGGTGGCGACCTCCCGGAGGTCGTCACCATCGGCGTGTCCGTGAGCGTTCCGGACCCGCACGGCGCGCGGATCCAGGACGCCAGGGCCGGGCTCGGCGACCCGCAGGCCCGCTCGATACCGACGCACGTCACCCTGCTGCCGCCCACCGAGGTGCCGGCCGAGCTGCTGCCGAAGATCGAGGAGCACCTGGCGGCGGTGGCCGCGGCGCACCGGCCGTTCCGGATGCTGCTGCGCGGCGCCGGCACCTTCCGGCCGGTCTCCCCGGTGGTGTTCGTCCGGGTCGAGGAGGGCGCGCACGAGTGCCGGCTGCTGGAGGCGGACGTCCGGTCCGGCCCGCTGGCCCGCGAACTGGCCTTCCCGTACCACCCGCACGTGACGGTGGCCCACGGCCTGCCGGAGGACGCACTGGACCGGGCGTACGAGCAGGCGCGCGGGTTCCGGGCGTCCTTCCCGGTGCCGGGCTTCTCGCTCTCCCGGTTCGACGCGGACGAGGTCTGGCGGCCCTGGCGGGCCTACCGGTTCTCCTGAACTACCGCGCCGTTCGGCCGAGTTCGAGCATCCGGTCGACCACCCGGCGGGCCGCGCCGCCGTCGTCCAGGGCGCAGTGCGCGGCTCGGAAGCGCCGGTAGCGCTCCGCGTAGCCGGGCGCCGTCCGCTCGCCGCTGTCGGCGAGTTCGCGCAGCGCGCCGAGCAGTTCGGCGGAGTCCGGCACCAGCGGGCCGGGCGCGTCCGCCTCGAAGTCGAAGTAGAAGCCGCGCAGGGTGTCGCGGTAGTGCTCCAGGTCGTAGGTGAAGAAGTAGACCGGGCGGCCGGTGATCGCGAAGTCGAACATGATCGACGAGTAGTCGGTCACCAGCACGTCCGCGATCAGCAGCAGTTCCTGCGGGTCGGGGAAGTCCCCGCAGTCGAACAGGAAGCCGTCGCCGGCGCCGGGCAGCGGGTCGCGCACGTGCGAGTGCGGGCGGACCAGCAGCACGTGGTCCTCGCCGAGCAGCCGGCGGGCGTGGCCGAGGTCGAGCCGCAGGTCGAGCCGGAAGCCGTCGCCGTCGCCGCGCTGCTGGTCCTCGCGCCAGGTCGGCGCGTACAGCACGACCCGCTTGCCCTCGGGGATGCCGAGCCGGCGGCGGACGGCCGCGGCGACCCGCGGGTCGGGCCGGGCCAGCACGTCGCCGCGCGGGTAGCCGGACTCCAGCACCTCGCCGTCGTAGCGGAAGGCGCGCTGCAGGATCGGGGTGGCGAACGGGCTGGGGGAGAGCAGCAGGCTCCACTGCGGGGTCTCCCGGTCGAGCGCCTCCAGGTAGCCGTGGTCGGCGAGCCAGGGGTTGTCGACGTCGTGGGCGATCCGCTTGAGCAGCGAGCCGTGCCAGGTCTGCACCACGACCTGGCCCTCGCGGCGCTCCAGGAAGTCCGGGAAGTGGGTGTTGCCGACCAGGTACCGGCAGGTGGCCAGCGCCCGGTACCACTGGGGGCTCCAGATCCGGATCGGGACGACCCCGGGCGGCAGTTCGGCCTGGCCGTCGTCGACCACCCACAGGTGCTCCAACGGCTCGCCGCGGCGGACGAGTTCGGCGTGCACCGCGCGCGGGGAGTCGGCGTAGCCGCGGCCGCCGAACACGTCGTACAGCACCGCCTCGCGCAGCGGCTCGCGGCGGGCCGCGGGGTAGTGCTCGGTGCGCAGCCGGGCCTGGGTCCAGGCGCTGCGCTCGGTGGCGTCGAGCACCGGGGTGGAGTCCACCAGCAGGGTGTCGTGCCAGCGGCGCTGGAGCAGGACGTCCTTGCCGCCGGTGGTCGCGGTGGCGGGCAGGGCGGGCAGCACGGCCGGGGCGGCGAGCAGCGGCCGGGCCGGGCCGGAGCGGTCGGCCGGCTCCAGGGCGGCCTCCCAGATGCCCTTGCGCAGCGGCAGCACGGCGCCGTCGGAGCCGGTGCGGGTGGCGGGCACCCGGACCCGGAACCGGCCGTCCGGCTCGGGCTCGACGGGGGTGCGGACCTCGCCCGCGGTGCCGCCGTGCCGCAGGACCAGCTCCAGCCGGCCGGCGGCCGGGTCCGGGCAGTGGCCGGACAGCTCGAAGCCGCCGAAGTGGACCGCGATCCGGTCGACCATCCCGGCGGCGGGCTGGACGCAGACCTGGAGCCGGCCGTCGGCGAGGTGCTTGAGGTAGAGCACCCGGTCCGGGGCGTCCGGCAGCGGGTACTGGCCGGCCACCGGGCCGCCGCGCTCGTCGAGGCAGAGCTGTTCGGTGCCGCCGTCGGGGCGCAGCAGCTCGGCGTCCCAGTGCTCCAGGTCCGCGCGGCCGCGTCCGCCGGCGGTGAGCGGCCGGTACGGCAGTTCGACGGCGAAGGTGTTGCCGGCGCGGGTGAGCGGCTGCTCGATCACCGCGTCGCTCTGCCGGTGCCGCAGCCGCAGTACGGTGCCGGCCGGGCAGTGGTCGGCGACGCCGCCCAGCCGGATGCCGTCGGCGGCGGGCTCGGCGCGGTCGAGCCGGACGCCGGGGCGTTCCAGCCGCAGCCGCAGCCGGTCGTCCTCGAAGTACGGCTGGAGGCGTACGTCGCGGTCCACCCAGCGGGCCGGCGGGTATTCGCCGGAGCCGCACCAGTGGGGGGCGAGGGTGCCGTGCCGGCGGCGCAGCCGGGTGGGGCGGGGGCGGGTGAAGAGGGTGGTCTCGATCTGCCAGTCGCCGAGCAGCCAGCGGTCGCCCTGGCGCAGCCGGGAGGGTTCCAGCAGGACGGTGAAGCCGGACCAGTCGTGGTTGTGCTCCGGCTGGGCGCTGTCGTCGGTGACCTCGGGCAGCCTGCGGGGTCTGGAGCGCAGGTGGAGCGGCGGTTCGGCGGCGTCCTCGTGGCGCAGGGTCAGCCAGGTCCAGGCGGAGCCGGGGCGGCCGGTGTCCTGGTCCAGCGGGCGGGCGAAGCCGGTGAGCTCCAGTCCGCGGCCGTGCCAGCGGGCCCGCAGCAACCCGAACGCCACGTCCTCGTCGACGGCAGGCCGACCGTCGGCCACCCGGGGGGAGGCGTGCGGTAGAACGAACCGGGTGAGCGAAGACATGGTGCGGGGGCCCTTCGGGACGGGATCCCGGTCATGGCGGTGGCCGGGAGGGCCGCCGTGCCGGTGTCGGCCGGACCGGGGCCGATTTGATATCCCACCCCGGGAGGGCACCTCGGGTCAACTGTGCAGTTCGTAGAATTTCCTTTGAAATTCGTCGACTAAACGTGAGTTCGAGTGCAAACTGGACGTAAAGGACAGGTAGTTCTCAGGGAATTCCCAGGCAGCACAGGGGCGCCCGGCGTGGATCACGCCGGGCGCCCCGTCTGCTGTGGCCGGCGGTTACTCCTTGCGGAGCATCGCGTCGACCACCCGGCCGGAGGCCTTGCCGTCGTCCAGGTCGCAGTACGCCTCGCGGAACGCGGCCGCCTTGTCCGCGTACTCGGCGGCCACCGCGTCCACCCGGCCGAGCGCGTCGACCAGCGCCTCGGAGGTGGCCAGCAGCGGGCCCGGGGCCTCGGCCTCGAAGTTCAGGCTGAAACCGCGCAGGTTGTCGCGGTAGTGCTCCAGGTCGTGGGTGAAGAACAGCATCGGCTTCCCGGTGGTGGCGAAGTCGAAGACGCTCGACGAGTAGTCGGTGACCAGGACGTCGGCGATCAGCAGCAGCTCCGCCATGTCGGGGTAGCTGCCGACGTCCCAGATGTAGCCGTTGCCGGCGCCCGGGATCTGGCCGCACATCATGTTGTGCCGGCGCACCAGCAGCACCTGGTCGTCGCCCAGCGCGGCCTTGGCCGCCTCCAGGTCGATCCGCAGGTCGATCTGGTAGCCGCCGTTCGGCCGGCGCCGGTCCTCGCGCCAGGTCGGCGCGTACAGCACGACCTTCTTGCCCTCGGGCAGGCCGAGCCGCTCGCGGACCTGCTCGGCGGTCTTCTCCCGGTCGGCCGCGAACAGCAGGTCGTTCCGGGGCGCCCCGGTCTCCAGGATCTCGCCCTGGTAGTCGAAGGCGCGCCGCAGCACCGGGGCGGACCAGCTGTTGCCGGCCACCAGCAGGCTCCAGTTCGGCACCTCGCGGCTCAGGCTCTTGAGGTAGTTCGAGTCGGTGAACCAGACCTTCTCGAAGTCGAAGCCGACCTGCTTGAGCGGGCTGCCCGTCCGGGTCTGCAGGACGACCTGGCCGGGGCGGCGGACGAAGAAGTCGGGCAGGTGGGTGCTGGTGACGATGTACTTGGCGGTCGCCAGCGCCTCGAACCACTCCGGGCTCCACAGCCGGATCGGCTGCGCGGTGCGCGGCAGCTCGGTCTGCATGTCGTCGCTGCCCCACAGGTGCTCCAGCGGCAGGCCGCGGCGGACCAGCTCCTCGTGGATCGCCCGCGGGGAGTCGGCGTAGGCGCTGCCGTGCCCGGCGTTGTAGAGCACCGTGTCGCGCACCGGCAGGCGGCGGGCGGCCGGGTACTCGGTGGTGCGCAGCCGGCGCTGGCGGAAGCCGGACCGCTCCTCGGGCAGCAGCGCCGAGTACGACTCCAGCGACAGGCCGTCGTGGTAGCGGCGCTCCAGCGCGATCCGCTTGCCGCGGGACTCCACCTCCACCGGCAGGGCGCCGAAGCAGTCCGGGGAGATCTGCACGTGGCTGTCCGGCAGGGCCGAGGCCGGCACGCCGACCGGACGGAAGAAGACGTTCCAGGTGCCCTGGGCGAGCGGCACCCGGCCGGCGAAGGTGGCGGTCGGCACGGCGGGCAGCGCGGTGCGGAACCGGCCGTCCGAGATCTCCACCGGGTAGACGTGCTCCTCCTCGCGCCAGTGGTGGCGGACCACCAGCTCCCAGCGGTGCGCGCCGGACTGCGGGAACGAGCCGCTCAGCAGGAAGCCGTCGGCGCCGCGCGCCGACACCTCGTCCACGATCGGCTGCAGCAGCTGGTCGGAGAGCTGGAGGTGGCCGCTCGGGGAGGGCTTGGTGTAGATCGCCCGGCGCAGCTCGACCGGCGCCTGCGGGTCCAGCGGGACGTGCAGCTGCTCGGGGGCGTTGCGGTCGTCCCAGACCAGCGGCAGCACGCTGCCGTCGGCCAGCAGCAGCGCGCTGTTCCAGCGGTCGCGGACGCGCTCGTCGGCCACCGGGTCCAGCTCGGCCCAGGCCTCGCGGACGGCGGTCAGCTCGGCCACCTCGACCGAGGAGCTGAACGGCTGCAGGGTGCCGGCCGGGGTGCCCAGCTCCACCGGGAAGGTCAGCTCGCGGTCCGACTCGAGGTGGGTGAGCCGCAGCCGGGCACCGGCGAAGCTCGCCCCGGAGCGGGCCGCACCGGAGACCTCGATCCGGCCGCCGTGCGCGGCCAGGCCGGTCACCCGGGCCTTGACGGTCTCCACCTGGAGGTAGACGAAGCCGTCCCGGACCCACGGCACGATCCGCACGTCCGGCTCGACCCAGTGCTGCGGGATCGACGCGGCGCTGTCGCTCCAGCCGGCCGAGATCCGGCCCTTGTAGATCCCGCCCTTGCCCGCGCCGGCCACCAGGACGCGCCAGTGGCCGTCCTTCCACTGGCCGCGGTGCTTGAGCTTCTTCGGGTCGACGGCGACGGAGAAGCCGGACCAGTCGCAGTTGTACAGGTCGTGGTTGCAGCTCGCGGTGGCCTCGGGGCTGTACTGGGTCTTCATCGGCACCGCGATCGCCCGACGGCCCTTGGCCTCGCGCAGCACCAGGGTGCGCACCATGTCGTGCTTGTTCGCCGCGCCCAGCTGCTCCGGGTAGGCGTGCCCGGTCAGCTCCAGCTTCCCGCCGACCCAGGCGCTGCCGTACAGCCGGCTGCGCATGACCAGCGAGTTGTCCAGCTTGAGCACGCCGGACGGCACGCTCTTGCGCCCGCCGCGCAGGAACGGGTAGTCCGCGTACGGCCGCAGCAGGCCGCGGGCCTGCACGCCGCCGCCGCTCTCGCCCTCGTACTTGATCTGCTCGACCAGCTCGTCGACCCGGTTCTGCAGGGTCAGGTGGTACTTGAGCCGCAGCGGCGCGCGCAGCTTGCGGACCTGCTCCTGGCCGATCGAGCGGAGCAGCCGGCTGACGTTCTGGACGTAGGCGTCCCGGTACTCCTTGTCGCCGTCCACGACGGACCAGAAGAACATCGGGATCTCCTCGACGAGGGTGTTCTCGTCGTAGGAGTGCAGGTACTCGGCGAAGCGCGGCTCGGTCTGCTTCTTCAACCAGGCGCGGACCAGCTCGACCGAGGCGACCCGGTCGATCAGGCCCTTCGGGTTGGTGCGCATCTGGGTGATCGACATCTCGCCGACCTCGCGCTCGCGCCAGTGGTAGATCGGCTCGGAGAGCACGTCCACGCTCTTGGCGAGGTAGTGGTGCGGCACGCTGACCGGCGCGTCCTCGTACAGGATGCCCTCGGGGTAGAGCAGGTCGGCGGCGTCGAAGAAGGAGCGGCGGTACACCTTGTTCCACGCGGTGCGGTCGGTGACCAGCGCCGGGAGCTCGGTGATGTGGGTCTTGAGCCGGGTCTCCTTGAACGGCTTGGAGTGCCCGCCGGACTGGTAGTAGCCCACGGCGCGGAACCGCAGCACGTTGCCGGTGCAGAAGTCCGAGCCGGTCTCGTCCAGCGTGTTGATCATCAGCTCGTACGCGCTCGGCGGCATCGAGTCGTCGCTGTCCACGAAGCACAGGAACTCGGCGTCCGGGTCGATGTGCCGGATGCCGGTGTTACGGGCCGCGCCGAGGCCCTTGTTGACCTGCCGGACCAGCCGGAACCGCGCGTCCTTCGCCGCGTAGGCCTCGGCGAGCGCCGCACTGCCGTCCTTCGAACCGTCGTCGACCATGACGCACTCGAAGTCCGTGAAGGTCTGGGCGGCGATCGAGTCGAGGCATTCGACGAGATAACGCTCGACGTTGTAGATCGGAACGACGATGGAGAGGCGGGGAGCCATCGGCTACGCAGGCCTTTCTCGGGAGGAGCGTGGCAGCCCGCTGGGGGTCTGGCCGCACTTGGATCGGTGCGTACGTGCCCCCCGATCCTACCTCCGGGGCCCGGACCCCCTCGGGCCCACTACGCTGGCCCCCGTGCCCCGCTTCAGCGTCATCGTCCCCGTGTACCAGGTCCAGGACTACCTCGCCGAGTGCCTCGAATCGGTCCTCGGCCAGAGCGGGCCGGACTTCGAACTGATCGCGGTGGACGACCGCTCGCCGGACGGCTGCGGCGCGATGCTGGACGAGGCCGCGGCCGCCGACCCCCGGGTCCGGGTGCTGCACCTGCCGGAGAACGTCGGCCTCGGCCGGGCCCGCAACGCCGGCCTGGAGGTCGCCACCGGCGACTACGTGCTCTTCCTCGACAGCGACGACACCCTCACCCCCGGCCTGCTGGCCGCCGTCGAGGACCGCCTCGCCGCCACCGGCGACCCGGACGTCCTGGTCTACGACTACGCCCGCACCTACGCCGACGGCCGGATCACCCGCGCCGCCGCCGGCCACGTCTTCGGCGCCGACTCCCCGGACGTCTTCGACCTCGCCGCCCGCCCCGACCTGCTCGACCTGCTCCAGGTCGTCTGGAACAAGGCCTACCGCCGCGGGTTCGTCACCGAGCAGCGGCTGGAGTTCCCGGCCGGCTACTACGAGGACACCCCCTGGACGTACCCGGCGCTGCTTGCCGCCACCAGCATCACCCTGCTCGACCGGGTCGGCGTGCACTACCGCCAGCGCCAGGAGGGCGGCAACATCCTGGCCACCGCCAGCCGCAAGCACTTCGACGTCTTCGCCCAGTACGACCTGGTCTTCGCCTTCCTGGACCGCCGCCCCGACCTGGACCGGTGGCGCCCGGTGGTCTTCGGGAAGATGCTCAACCACCTCAACACCGTGGTCGCCAAGCCCGGCCGGATCCCGCCCGGCGACCGCCGCGAGTACTTCCGCCGCTCCGCCGCGCACTGCGCCCGGCTGCGCCCGGCCGGCTACCGCCCGCCGCCCGGCGTGGACGGCGTGCGCACCGAACTGCTCGGCCACGGGCGGTACGCCGCCTACCAGGCCGTCCGCGCCCTGGCGAAGGCCCGTCGGCTCGTCAACAGCTGATCCGGCGTCGGCCCGGATCCCCGGCACCGGCCCGCGCCTGACGGCCGTTCGGGGGACGGGCCGGTATAACCGGTCGGGTGGACTTCCTGACCCGCCTTCCGGTCCTGGGCCCGCTCGTGGCCCGGGTGCTGCGCAGCCGCCCCTACCGGGTGTACGAGTACTTCTCCGCCGCCCGGGGCAACCGGCTGGCCGGAGCCGTCACCTTCTTCGGCTTCCTCGCCCTGTTCCCCCTGCTCACGGTCGGCCTGGCGATCGCCGTCGCCACGCTGAACGGCAGCCAGGTGGACGACCTCCAGCACCACATCTCCGACCAGCTTCCGGGCCTGTCGGACTCGCTCAACCTGCCGTCCCTGGTGGCGAACGCGGGCACCCTCGGGCTGGTCAGCGGCGCCCTGCTGCTGGTCTCCGGCCTCGGCTGGGTGGACACCATGCGCACCTCGATCAGAGACCTCTGGCAGCTGCCCGAGGAGGACGGCAACCCGGTGCTGCGCAAGGCCTGGGACGTCCTGGTGCTGGCCGGCCTCGGCCTGGTGTCGCTGTTCTCGCTGGCCGCCTCCGCCGCCGGCACCACGCTCGCCGGGCGGATCGCCGACGCGATCGGCCTGGGCAGCGGCTACCTGCTGACCGGGGTCGGCGTGCTGATCGCCATAGCGTGCGACATGCTGCTCTTCGCCTACCTGCTGGCGCCCTTCCCCGGGATCACCGACCAGCGCCGCCGCGACCTGCTGACCGGAGCCCTGATCGGCGCGGTCGGCTTCGAACTGCTGAAACTGCTGCTCTCCTCCTACCTCGGCTCGGTCGCCGGGCGGAGCCTGTACGGGGCCTTCGCCACTCCGGTGGCGCTGCTGCTGTGGATCAACTTCGTGAGCCGGCTGCTGATGTACTGCGTGGCCTGGACGGCCACCGCCGACCCGGCGGCGGCCCGGGAGCGGACCAGGGAGCACGGCCGGGCGCTGCTGGCCGCGGCCGACGAGGCCGAGGCGAAGGACACCACGCCCACGGCGACGCCCCGGCCCCGGAGCTGAGGCCGGGACCGGGGCGTCGGAGCGCGGATCAGCCGCCGGCGCGGCCCGCCGTCCGGCGCCGGACGGCCAGCACGGCGCCCGCCGCCACCACGGCCCCGACCAGCACGGCCGTCCAGCCGCCCGCGCCGAGCCCGCCGTCCCCGGCCGGTCCGGCGGCGGCCCGGTCCCCGGTGGGGGAGGGGTGCGGCGGCGGCGCGGGGGCGCCGGCGGTGCCGCCCGCCTGACCGGTCGGCTCCTCGCCGCCGGCCTGCTTCTCGTCGACCAGCCGGCCGACCGGCTGCACCTTGCCCGCCGCGGCGAAGCCCCAGTCCAGCAGCTCGGCCGTCTCGTCGTACACCTTCTGGTAGCTGGCCGGGTGCATCACCGTCACCAGCAGCGTCCGCCCGTTCCGCTCGGCCGCGCCGACGAAGGTCGAACCGGCGTTGGTGGTGGTGCCGTTCTTCACCCCGATCAGGCCGGGGTACTTGCCCAGCAGCCGGTCGGTGTTGGCGATCCCGAAGCTGCCGCGCTGGCCGGTGTTCTTGTCGACGGCGCCCGGGAACATCGCGTCCCGGGTCGCGCAGTACCCGCGGAAGTCCGGGTTGCGCAGGCCGGACCTCGCGAACAGCGACAGGTCGTAGGCCGAGGACATCTGGCCGTCCATGTCGTAGCCGTCCGGGGAGATCACCGTGGTGTCCCGGGCCTGGAGGGCTTCGGCCCGGGCCTGCATCTCGTTCACGGTCGGCTGGATGCCGCCGTTCATGTGCGCCAGGACGTGCACGGCGTCGTTGCCCGAGCTCAGGAACACCCCGCGCCACAGGTCCTCGACCCGGTAGTCCAGGTTCTCCTTGATGCCGACCAGGCTGCTGCCGGCACCGATGTTCTGGATCTCCTCGTCGGCGACCCGGTGCACCGCGTTGCGGTCGAACTTGGGCAGCACGGTGTCCGCGAAGAGGATCTTCAAGGTGCTCGCCGGGGGCAGCCTGAGGTGCGGGTTGTAGGCCGCCAGCACGTCCCCCGACGTGGCGTCGGAGACTATCCAGGACTGACCGGTGAGGTCCGTCGGCAGCGCCGGCGCCCCCGCCGGCGGATTGACCTGGACCCCGGGGAGCCCCAGCCGCTCACCGCCGATCGCGGTCGACGGGGGCGGCGCCTGCGGAGCCGCGACCGCCGCGGGCGCGGCGAGCAGGACCGGGAGGGCCGCGGTGACCGCGGCGCACAACTGCGCGAAGGTGTGACGGGGTGTGGGCACCAGCTGACCGTACCCATTGCGGAGCCCGGCCGGCCGCCACACCGGACGGCTCCTCCGCAGGAGGGGCCCGCCCTACGCCGATCGGCGGCCCGCGCATACTGGGGAGGCACCCCGCCGCCACCGCACCCCCGCCGAGGACCACCCCATGAAGCTCAGCCGCCGCACCTCCTGGTTCCTGACCGCCTTCGGCGTCTGGTCGATGATCATCTGGACCACCTTCGTCAAGAACCTCTGGAAGGACTCCGGCAACCAGGCCTTCGTGAACGGCGACCACTCCCAGCCCACCGCCTTCTTCTGGATCCACCTGCTCCTCGCCGTCACCTCCTTCCTCCTCGGCATCGCCGTCGGCACCGTCGGCCTCCGCGGCCTCCGCGCCACCCGCCGCACTCCGGTCACGGACTGACCTCCTAATCCCCGTTGCCGCTGTCAGTGCCCGCTGGCAGGATCTTCACCGTTCTTGCGCGCGTACCGGACGCGCCGAACACAAGGGGTGGGGAACCTCCATGACACTTGCCTCCCTGACCGTCTACCGGAACTGGGACCACGGAGGCATGACCAAGGGCTTCGACCGTTCGGGCGACCGCGTGTGCGGCGACCCGTTCGAGCCGCAGCCCTGTCCGGCCGGTTTCGCCGGCGACTGGTCCAAGACCGACCAGATCGTCGCCTTCGGCCCGCTGAACTGATCCGACGACGACGAAGGCCCCCGTCCGGTCGAAAGGATCGGACGGGGGCCTTCGCCCTTGCTCAGGCGGGGATCAGAAGCGGCGGGTGACCAGCGCCCGCTTCACTTCCTGGATCGCCTTGGTGACCTCGATGCCACGCGGGCAGGCCTCGGAGCAGTTGAAGGTGGTGCGGCAACGCCACACGCCCTCACGGTCGTTGAGGATCTCCAGGCGCTGCTCGGCACCCTCGTCGCGCGAGTCGAAGATGAAGCGGTGCGCGTTGACGATGGCGGCCGGGCCGAAGTACTGGCCGTCGTTCCAGAACACCGGGCAGGACGACGTGCACGCGGCGCACAGGATGCACTTGGTGGTGTCGTCGAAGCGCTCGCGGTCCTCGGCGGACTGCAGGCGCTCGCGGGTCGGGTCGTTCCCCTTGGTGATGAGGAACGGCATGACGTCCTTGTACGCCTGGAAGAACGGGTCCATGTCCACGACCAGGTCCTTGAGGACCGTCAGGCCCTTGATGGCCTCGATCGTGATCGGCTTCTCCGGGTTGACGTCCTTGATCAGGGTCTTGCACGCCAGCCGGTTGCGGCCGTTGATCCGCATGGCGTCGGAGCCGCAGATGCCGTGCGCGCAGGAACGGCGGTAGGTGAGGGTGCCGTCCTGCTCCCACTTGATCTTGTTGAGCGCGTCCAGGACGCGCTCCTTCGGGTCCATGGTCAGCTGGTAGTCGACCCACACCGGGTCCGGGTGCTCCTCCGGGTTGAACCGGCGGATCCGGAAGGTGACGGTGACCAGCTGTACGCCACCGGCCTCGACCGCGTCCAGAGCGGCCGAGTGCTCCACAGTCGGAGTGCTCATCAGTACTTACGCTCCATCGGCTGGTAGCGGGTCGTGACGACCGGCTTGTAGTCGAGGCGGATGGAGGTGCTGCCGTCGGCGGCGACCTCCTGGTACGCCATGGTGTGCTGCATGAACTTCACGTCGTCACGGGTCGGGAAGTCCTCGCGGTAGTGGCCGCCGCGGGACTCCTCGCGGGCCAGCGCGGAGACGGCCAGCACCTCGGCCAGGTCGAGCAGGTTGCCCAGCTCGATGGCCTCCAGGAGGTCCGTGTTGTAGCGGAAGCCCTTGTCCTGGATGGAGACGTGCTTGTAGCGCTCCCGCAGGGCGGCGATGTCCTCGACGGCCTGCTTGAGGGTGGCGCCGGTGCGGTACACCATCGCGTTGGCGTCCATGGTCTCCTGCAGCTCCTTGCGGATCTGCGCCACGGACTCGGTGCCGGTCGACTCGCGGAGCTTGTCGACCATGCCCTGGACCAGCGTCTCCGGGTCCTCCGGGAGCGGGACGAACTCGTTCGCGTTGGCGTAGTCGGCGGCGGCGATGCCCGCGCGACGGCCGAACACGTTGATGTCCAGCAGCGAGTTGGTGCCGAGGCGGTTGGCGCCGTGCACGGACACGCAGGCGACCTCGCCGGCCGCGTACAGGCCCGGGACGACGTCGGTGTTGTTGCGCAGGACCTCACCCTCGACGTTGGTCGGGATGCCGCCCATGGCGTAGTGCGCGGTGGGCTGGATCGGGATCGGGTCCGTGTAGGGCTCGATGCCGAGGTAGGTGCGCGCGAACTCGGTGATGTCCGGGAGCTTGGCGTCCAGCTGCTCCGGCGGCAGGTGGGTGAGGTCCAGGTAGACGTGGTCGCCGTCCGGACCGCAGCCGCGGCCTTCGCGGATCTCGGTGTAGATCGCGCGGGAGCAGACGTCACGGGACGCGAGGTCCTTCATGACGGGGGCGTAGCGCTCCATGAAGCGCTCGCCGTCCTTGTTGCGCAGGATGCCGCCCTCGCCGCGGGCGCCCTCGGTGAGCAGGATGCCCATGCGCCAGATGCCCGTCGGGTGGAACTGGAAGAACTCCATGTCCTCCAGCGGGAGGCCGCGGCGGTAGGCCACGGCCTGGCCGTCACCGGTGAGGGTGTGGGCGTTGGAGGAGACCTTGAAGAACTTGCCGGTGCCGCCGGAGGCGAACACGACCGACTTGGCCTGGAAGACGTGGATCTCGCCGGTGGCCAGCTCGTAGGCGACGACGCCGGCCGTCTTGCCCTCGTTGAGCAGCAGGTCGAGGACGTAGAACTCGTTGAAGAACTCGACCCCGTGCTTGACGCAGTTCTGGAACAGCGTCTGGAGGATCATGTGGCCGGTGCGGTCGGCCGCGTAGCACGAGCGGCGGACCGGGGCCTCGCCGTGGTTGCGGGAGTGACCGCCGAAGCGGCGCTGGTCGATCCGGCCCTGCTCGGTGCGGGAGAAGGGGAGGCCCATCTTCTCCAGGTCGAGGACGGCGTCGATGGCCTCCTTGCACATGATCTCGGCGGCGTCCTGGTCGACCAGGTAGTCACCGCCCTTGACCGTGTCGAAGGTGTGCCACTCCCAGTTGTCCTCCTCGACGTTGGCCAGGGCGGCGCACATGCCGCCCTGGGCCGCGCCGGTGTGGGACCGGGTCGGGTAGAGCTTGGTCAGGACGGCGGTGCGGCTGCGCTGCGTCGACTCGATGGCCGCGCGCATGCCGGCGCCGCCGGCGCCGACGATGACGGTGTCGTACTGGTGAATCTGCATGGGGGGTTAACTCGCCTCTGGCCTCTGCCGATGGTCGATGGTGCTCGCGGCTCAGATGTTGGGGTCGAAGGTGAAGATCACCAGGGTGCCGAGCAGCACGGTGAAGACCGTGGCGGTACCCATGAGCCCCTTGAGCCAGAGCCGGGTCGAGTCCTTCTCGGCGTAGTCGTTGATGACCTGACGCATGCCGTTGGCGCCGTGCAGCATGGCGAGCCAGAGCATCAGGAGGTCCCAGCCCTGCCAGAACGGCGAGGCCCAGCGACCGGCGACGAAGGCGAACCCGATCTTGGAGACGCCACCGTCCAGGATCAGCATGATCAGCAGGTGGCCGAGGATCAGCACGACCAGGACGACACCGGACAGGCGCATGAAGAGCCAGGCCAGCATCTCGAAGTTGGTGCGGGTGCGGCGCGGGGTCTTCGCGGTCCGCTTGCGCGGCGGCTCGATGACGAAGGCGTCGGCGGGGTTGCCGGTGCCGAGGCCCTTGCCGGTGTGCGCCTGCTTGGAGGGGACGACGATCGCGTCGGAGTAGTCCGTGGACATCAGTCAGCTCACTTCCCGAACCAGGAGATCAGCGTGTGCTGCAGGATGCCGTAGAAGGAGCCGGCCATCAGGACGACCCAGACCCCGACGACGGTCCACAGCATCTGCTTCTGGTACTTCGGGCCCTTGGACCAGAAGTCCACCGCGACGACGCGCAGGCCGTTGAGCGCGTGGAACAGGATGGCGGCCACCAGGCCGTACTCCATCAGGTTCACGAGCGGAGTCTTGTACGTCTGAATGACGGTGTCGTAGGACTCCGGCGACACTCGCACGAGGGCGGTGTCCAGGACGTGGGCGAACAGGAAGAAGAAGATGAGGACGCCGGTGACTCGATGAGCCACCCAGCTCCACATGCCTTCCCGGCCGCGGTACAGCGTTCCAGCCGGCACGGAAAAACCCTCCGGAAGCGATTGGGGGCTCGGCCGGCTTCGGTGTCGGTCAGCCCGGCCGGGTACGGTCCACCGGCCGCCAGCATCCTATCGACGCCTCGTCGGGAACCGCCCCCGGGGTACCCAGGTGTGATCAATCAGGCACTTCTGGCCTAGTGCGGCGGGAACCGGGGCCGCTTTGGTCACGCTGGGTGATTGCTTTCGGGCTTCGCGGTGACGGGCGGCGATCGGATTCACCCGGGGGGATGAATCGGGTCCGGCCGCACCGCCCCGGCGCGCCGGGGTGGCGCGCCGAGGTGGCGGGGGCTCAGCGCGCTCCGGCCTCGGAGTGGGTGGCGACCAGGTGCTCCAGCCGGGTGAGGGCGATCCGTCGGAGCTCGTCCGCCGCGGTCAGCCGCTCCTCGTCCGGGTCGTTGGCCAGCCGGGTCCGGATGGAGGAGAGCACGGCGTCGAGCATCTCCTCCGGGGCGACGCCGTCCAGGCAGACCACGAAGACGTGGCCGAACCGGGCCTCGTAGGCGGCGTGGGCGGCCCGCAGCGCGGTGTGCGCGGCCTGGCTGCCGGGTGCGCGCATGCCGAGCAGCGGCTGCGGCATCCAGCTCTCGTCGGCCAGGGCCTCGGCGAGGTCCGCCGGGCGCAGGTCGTAGGAGGCCTCGCTGGCGGCGGCCAGCAGGGACTCTATGTCGGGGTAGGGGCGGTGGGCGGTGAGCCGCAGGGCCCAGCGGTGACTGCCGCAGCAGGCCAGGAGGGCCTCCTCGGCGGCGCCGGCGTCCGCTTCGTTGAAGCGGTGCAGGCCGAGGAGGGTCGGCTCGCTGCTGGCGTCGGGCCGCTGTGACGGGATGTCGCTGGCCAGCGGGTCCTCCTCGTGAGGGCGGGAAGCGGCTGGTGTGGGGTGGTGGAGCAGGTGAAGTATGGGGCTGCGGAGGGGGCGCGCGGCGCCGTTCTGGCAGCGCCTCAAAGGTAGTTGAGCGCTCATCAGTTGGGGAGGGCGCGCGCGGAATTCATCCGGACGAGCTATCAAGTTGTGACGTTGACACCTTCGCGTCAGCGCCCTCCCCGTACGGATCTGCTAGCGGCTCAGCCGCAGCGGGTGCCCTCGGCCGGCATGGTGCCGTCGGTCAGGTAGGCGGCCATGGCGAGGTCGGTGCAGGCGCTGCCCTTGCCGAAGGCGCCGTGGCCCTCGCCCACCCGGGTGAGCAGGGTGGCCTTGGCGAAGCCCTGGGCCAGCTTCTCGGCGGAGGAGTACGGGGTGGCCGGGTCCCCGGTGGTGCCGACCACCAGGATCGGGGCGGCGCCCTCGGCGCGGATGGTGTGCGGCTTCTCCTGGGTCTTGAACGGCCAGTAGGCGCAGCCGGGCTCGGCGTAGTCGTCCACCGTGACGCCCTTGGAGAGCAGCGGGGCCTCGGTCCGCAGCCGTTCGACGGCCTGCCGGGCGTGCTCGGGGGTCGGCGCGGGGCGGGCCGCGTCGGCGCAGCTGATCGCGCTGTTGGCCTCGTCCATCGGGCTGTAGTGGCCGTCCTGGTCGCGGCCGTTGTAGTCGTCGGCGAAGGCCATCAGGTAGTCGCCCTTGTCGCGCTTCATCGCCCAGCCGAGGCTGGCCCGCAGGTACTGCCAGGAGGTCTTCTCGTCGCCGTACAGCAGCGAGATGACGCCGGTCCAGGCCATGTCGCGGCCGAGCTTGCGGCCGTCCTTGGTGGTCAGCGGGTGGTCGTGGAGGCCGTCCAGGAAGTCGGCGGCCTTCTTGGCGGCCTTGGTCCGGTCCGTGCCGAGCGGGCACTCGTCGGGGTGGTTGTCCACGCAGTCGGCGGCGAAGCGCTCGAAGGACTTCTCGAAGCCGACCTGCTGGTCGACGCCGTGGTCCAGGGTGTCCTGGGCCGGGTCGACGGCGCCGTCCAGGATCAGCCGGCCGGTGTTCTGCGGGAACTCCTCGGCGTACAGGGCGCCGAGGTAGGTGCCGTAGGAGATGCCGAGGTAGTTGAGCTTCCGGTCGCCGACGGCGGCGCGCAGCACGTCCAGGTCGCGGGCGGTGTTGCGGGTGCCGACGAAGGGCAGCAGCTTGCCGGACTTGGCCTGGCAGGCGGCGGCGTGGTCGGTGGACTGCTTGACGTGGGCGGCCTTGCGCGCGGCGGGGTCGTCCGGCGCGTCCTCCTGGTTGGCGGCGTCGAGCTGCTTGTCGTCGTAGCAGACCACGGGCGCGCTGTCGCCGGTGCCGCGCGGGTCGAAGCCGATCACGTCGAAGCGGTTGTGCAGGGTGCCGTCGAAGTCCTTGGCGCCGTACTTGACCATCTCGACGCCGGAGGCGCCGGGGCCGCCGGGGTTGACCATCAGCGAGCCGATCCGCGTGCCCCGGTCGGCCGCCGTGTACTTGATCAGGGCGAGGTCGATCGCGTCGGTGGCGGGGTTCGCGTAGTCGAGCGGGACGTGCAGCTTGCCGCACTGCATGCCGGAGGTGTCGATCTTCGCCTTTTCGGCCTTGGGGTCGGCCGGGCAGTCCGCCCAGGTGATCTGCTGGCCGTAGAAGGCCTTGAGGGCCGGGTCGGCCTCGCCCTTGGGCCCGGCGGTGGGCGTCGGGGTGGCCGTCGGGCTGCCGGCGGCGGGCGCGGTGGTGCCGGAGGCCTTGTCCTGGGCCGTCGTCACGGAGTCGTTGCAGGCGGCGGTGAGCAGGAGGGTGCCGGCTGCCAAGGCGGTCAGCAGCACCCGTGGGCGGGCGGCCCGGAAGATCGTCATCGCACGTGTGTACCACTCGTGTACGACACGTGTTCGATCGGGGGTGTCGTCGGGCCGCCCGCCGGGAAGGGCCGGTCAGCCGCGGTGGACCTTGTGGTTGGCGGCCTGCGCCCGCGGGCGGACCACCAGCAGGTCGATGTTGACGTGCGAGGGCCGGGTGACCGCCCAGGCGACGGTGTCCGCGATGTCCTCCGAGGTCAGCGGCTCGGCCACGCCCGCGTACACGGCGGCGGCCTTCTCCTCGTCACCGCGGAAGCGGGTGACGGCGAAGCCCTCGGACTTCACCATCCCGGGCGCGATCTCGATCACCCGGATCGGCTCCCCGCACAGCTCCAGCCGCAGCGTCGCCGCGATGGTGTGGGCGGCGTGCTTGGCCGCGACGTACCCGCCGCCGCCCTCGTACGTGGCCAGCGCGGCGGTCGAGGAGAGCACCAGCACGGTGCCGTCACCGGTGGCGCGCAGGGCGGGCAGCAGCGCCTGGGTCACGTGCAGCACCCCGAGCACGTTCACCTCGTACATGGCCCGCCAGTCGGCCGGGTCGCCGTGCTCGACGGTCTCCGCGCCGATCGCGCCGCCCGCGTTGTTCACCAGGACGTCGACCCGGCCGACCTCGGCCGCGAAGGCGTCCACGGCGGCCCGGTCGGTGACGTCCAGCGTGACCGCCCTGGCCGAGCCGCCCCGCTCGGCGATCTCCTTGGCCAGCGCCTCGATCCGCTCGGTCCGGCGCGCGGTCAGCACCACCTCGAAGCCCTCGGCGGCCAGCCGGCGGGCGGTCGCCGCGCCGATTCCGCTGCTGGCACCGGTGACCACGGCCACCTTCTGCTCGGTCATTGCCACTCCCTGGGGCTCATCCGGTCGTTCGTCCGATCATCTCAACCGGGTGCGCGGAGCGAGCGCTCCGGTCCGGCCGTCACCCGGGCGCCGGGCGCGCCGCGGGGGGACGGCCACCGAACGGGCCTGCTGAGCGGCCGTCAGGGGGCCCGGCCGTCAAGCCGGTGGCGGCCGTGACCACCGGCCAGGGTGATCGTTGCACAGGGCAAGCAACCCGGGGAAGGCGGCTGAAACGAGATGTCATACCCACCTGTCAGGCCGGTATGCACCCATCCGGGGACTAGTTTTCCGGAAGTCGGGCCAAATCCCCCCAACGGGCCTACTCTTGGGGAGATGAACCGTCCTGAGCCCGCTCAGCCGGGCGCCACTCTCGCCACCGCACGCCCCGCCGCCGAACTGCGCGCCCGGGTCCGGAGGCTGGAGCCCGAGCTGATCGCCTTCCGCCGTGATCTGCACCGGCACCCGGAGCTGGGCCGCCAGGAGTTCCGCACCACCAACCTGCTGCGCGACCGGCTGGTCGCGGCGGGCCTGGAGCCGCGGGTGCTGCCCGGCGGCACCGGGCTGCTGGTCGACCTCGTCCCGGCCGGCACCGCGCCGGGCACCGAGTTCCTGGCCTTCCGCGCCGACATCGACGCGCTGCCCATCGACGACGCCAAGACCGACGTGCCCTACCGCTCGACCTTCCCCGGCCGGGCCCACGCCTGCGGCCACGACGTGCACACCTCGGTGGTGCTCGGCACCGGCCTGGTGCTGGCCGGGGCATTGCGCTCCGGCGAGCTGCGCCGCCCCGTCCGGCTGGTGTTCCAGCCGGCCGAGGAGGTCATGCCCGGCGGGGCGCTGGACGTCATCAACGCGGGCGGGATGGACGGCGTCGGCCGGATCTTCGCGGTGCACTGCGACCCCAAGGTGGAGGTGGGCCGGATCGCCCTGCGGGTCGGCGCGATCACCTCGGCCTGCGACCGCCTGGTGCTGCACCTGGACGGCCCCGGCGGGCACACCGCCCGCCCGCACCTGACCACGGACCTGGTGACCGCGATCGCCCGGATGGCCGCGGACCTGCCGGCCGCCCTGGCCCGCCGGATGGACCCGCGCTGGGGCGTCAGCCTGGTCTGGGGCCGGATCGCCTCCGGCTCCGCGGCCAACGTCATCCCGCAGCACGCCGAACTGGAGGGCACCGTCCGCTGCCTGGAGCTGGACGGCTGGCGCGAGGCGCCGGACCTGCTGCACGAGCTGATCGCCAAGCTCGCCGAGACCTACCGGGCCAAGTGGACGCTGGACTACCACCGCGGGGTGCCGCCGGTGGTCAACGAGGCGGTCTCGGTCGCGCGGCTGGAGGAGACGATGACCGCCCGGTTCGGCGGGGACGGCGCCGAGGTGGTGGAGGGCACCGAACAGAGCCTGGGCGGCGAGGACTTCTCCTGGTACCTGGAGCACGCCCCGGGCGCGCTGGCGCGGCTGGGCGTCCGGGCCCCCGGCGACACCACCGTCCGTGACCTGCACCAGGGCCGGTTCGACGTGGACGAGCGGGCGATCGGCGTGGGCGTGGAGCTGTTCTCGGCGCTGGCCCTGGAGGATGACCGGATCTGACCGTTCCGAGGGGGTTTGTGGGCGGCGCGTGAGCACGTTGTCGAGATCCGGGGTTTCGAAACGGTTCCGTAGACTGGGCCGGACCAAGTCTCGGATTCACCGTCCGCGCACGGGAAAAGGGCTCGGGGACGGCCGTCAGACCACGGTTTGATAACAACCCGAATGCTCCGGCAGCCCGTAACCCAACCGTGTTCTACGCGCGTTACGGTGGCGTCCGACCACGCTAATCGGGTGCGTGTGAGAAGGAGAAACTCCCTTGCGCCGTTCAATGAAGCTCGCCGCGGTTGTGCTCTCGGGTTCCCTGGGCATGGCCTCGCTCGCCGCTTGCGGCGCAAAGAGCAATGACACCAACGCCTCCTCCGGGTCGTCGTCCGACGCCCTCAAGGTCGGCATGGCCTACGACATCGGCGGCCGCGGTGACCAGTCCTTCAACGACTCCGCCGCGCGCGGTCTCGACAAGGCCAAGGCCGACCTGGGCGTCTCCGTGACCGAGGCCGAGGCCAAGTCGGGCGAGGCCGAGGCCGACAAGGAGACCCGCCTCAAGAACCTGGTCGACGCCGGCTACAAGACCATCATCGCGGTCGGCTTCGTCTACCAGCCGGCGGTCAACAAGGTCGCCAAGGACAACCCGAACGTCAAGTTCGCGATCATCGACTCGAACGACAAGGACCAGCCGTCCAACGTCACCTCGCTGCTCTTCGCCGAGCAGGAGGGTTCGTACCTCGCCGGCGTCGCCGCCGCGAACAAGTCGAAGGCCCACCACATCGGCTTCATCGGTGGTGTGCAGTCCGAGCTGATCAAGAAGTTCGAGGCCGGTTACAAGGCGGGTGCCAAGTCCGTCGACCCGAGCATCCAGGTCGAGACCACCTACCTGACCACGCCTCCGGACTTCACCGGCTTCAACTCGCCCGACAAGGGCAAGGAGGCCGCGCAGGGCCAGCTCGACAAGGGCGCGGACGTCATCTACTCCGCCGCCGGCTCCTCCGGCAACGGCTCCATCGAGGCCGTCGCCAACGCGGGCAAGTGGGCCATCGGCGTCGACTCCGACCAGGCCAACCAGCCGGCCCTGGCGAAGTTCAAGAACAGCATCCTGACCTCGATGGTCAAGAACGTCGACAACGCGGTGTACGCGTACATCGACTCGGTCAAGAAGGGCACGCCGTTCACCGGCATCAAGCTCTTCGACCTCAAGGCCAACGGTGTCTCGCTCGCCACCACCGGCGGCAAGATCGACGACATCCAGGACAAGCTCAAGGCCGCCAGCGACGCCATCACCAGCGGCGCGACCACCATCCCGACCGCGCCGACCTCCTGAGGACGGCGCGTCCCGGACGCGACCTGACGCTGCCGCCTGCCCGGTAGCGCGATGATCGACTCGATCAACGGGAGGGGCCCGGCAGGGTGCGTTCGACACGCACCCCCGGGCCCCGTTCCGTCTCCACGTTTCCCCAGTCCCCCCTTGGCCCTCCGAGCGCAACGACGCGCCTCCAGACCACCAGGAGACCGCCATCACCGCATCAGACCCCGTCCCCCTGCGCAAGGACGGAACCCCCAGCGCGGGGACGGCGACCCCGGCCGTCGAACTGCGCGGCATCACCAAGCGCTTCCCCGGTGTTGTGGCCAACCACGACATCAACCTCACCGTCCGCACCGGCACGGTGCACGCCCTCATGGGCGAGAACGGCGCAGGCAAGTCGACGCTGATGAAGATCCTCTACGGCATGCAGAAGCCGGACGAGGGCACCATCGCGATCAACGGCGAGCTGTGCGAGTTCAACACCCCCGGTGACGCCATCGCGCGCGGCATCGGCATGGTGCACCAGCACTTCATGCTGGCCGACAACCTCACCGTGCTGGAGAACGTCGTCCTCGGCGGCGAGAAGCTCCACGGCATCGGCGCCAAGGCGAAGGCGAAGATCAAGGAGATCTCCGACCAGTACGGCCTGGGCGTGCGCCCGGACGCCCTGGTCGAGGACCTCGGAGTCGCCGACCGCCAGCGCGTCGAGATCCTCAAGGTGCTGTACCGCGGCGCCAAGATCCTGATCCTCGACGAGCCCACGGCCGTACTCGTCCCGCAGGAGGTCGACGCGCTGTTCGACAACCTGCGCGAGCTCAAGGCCGAGGGCGTCACCGTCATCTTCATCTCGCACAAGCTGCACGAGGTGCTCGCGGTCGCCGACGCGATCAGCGTCATCCGGCGCGGCACCACGGTCGGCGACGCCGACCCGAAGGCCGTCACCGCCCGCCAGCTGGCCGAGCTGATGGTCGGCGCCGAGCTGCCCTCCCCGGAGAGCCGCGAGTCGACCGTCACCACCACCGAGATGCTCAAGGTCGAGGGCCTGCGGATCGCCAAGACCGACGCCGAGGGCATCGAGCGCGTCGTCCTGGACGACATCTCGCTGCGCATCCACAAGGGTGAGATCCTCGGCATCGCGGGTGTCGAGGGCAACGGCCAGGCCGAACTGGTCGAGGCCATCATGGGCATGCTGCCGCTGGACGGCGGCACCGTCACCCTGGACGGCAAGGACCTCTCCGGCACCCTGACCCGGGCCCGCCGCGAGGCCGGCATCGGCTACATCCCCGAGGACCGCCACAAGCACGGCCTGCTGCTGGAGGCCCCGCTCTGGGAGAACCGGATCCTCGGCCACGTCACCGAGGAGCCCAACTCCAGCGGTGTGCTGCTCAAGCCGGCCGCCGCCCGCGAGGACACCGCGCGGATCGTCCGGGAGTACGACGTCCGCACCCCCGGCATCGAGGTCACCGCGGCCTCGCTCTCCGGCGGCAACCAGCAGAAGCTGATCATCGGCCGCGAGATGAGCCACGGGCCCAAGCTGCTGATCGCCGCCCACCCCACCCGCGGCGTGGACGTCGGCGCGCAGGCGCAGATCTGGGAGCACATCCGGGTCGCCCAGCGGGAGGGCCTGGCCGTCCTGCTGATCTCGGCCGACCTGGACGAGCTGATCGGCCTCTCCGACACCATCCGGGTCATCTACCGCGGCCGCCTGGTCGCCGACGCCGACCCGGCCACCGTCACCGCCGAGGACCTCGGCACCGCGATGACCGGTGCCGCCGCAGGCCACATCGAGTCCGAGCCGGAGGCCGTCGCCGAGGCGCAGGCCGTCGCCGCCGAGGGCACCGAGGCCGCGGCCGAGCACCCGCACACCGACACCGCCGACGACCCGCAGGCGGGGGAGTAACCCATGACCAGTCCCAACCCCGCCGCCAAGCGCAGCCTGGCGCAGCGGATCAGCGGTGAGCGGATCGTGCTCGCACTGGCGGCGCCGGTGCTCGCGGTCGTGCTCTCCGTCGCGATCTGTTCCGTCCTGCTGGCGACCTCGGGCAAGAACCCGTTCGACGCGTGGAACGTGATGATCACGTACGCCACCAAGTCGGACGGCCAGGTGAGCATCCTCAACCGGACCACCACCTACTACCTGGCCGCCGCGGCCGCCGCGTTCGGGTTCCGGATGAACCTGTTCAACATCGGCGTCGAGGGCCAGTACAAGGTCGCCGCGCTGTTCGCGGCCTTCGTCGGCACCCAGGTCGACCTGCCGGCGATCATCCAGATTCCGCTGCTGCTGGTCACCGCGATGCTGGTCGGCGGTCTGTACGCGAGCATCGCCGGTCTGCTCAAGGTCTACCGCGGCGTCAGCGAGGTCATCTCGACCATCATGCTGAACTCGATCTCGCTCGCGATCGTCGGCCTGCTGCTCGTGCCCGGCATCTTCGCCCCGAAGGTCAGCGGCACCAGCAACTCGATCCAGACCGACCCGGTCTCGCAGTCCAGCCACTTCTTCACCATCCCCACCGCCGGTGGGGACCTCTGGGGCTTCATCTTCATCGCCGCCCTGGTCGGTGTGCTCTTCCAGTTCACCCTGACCCGCACCCGCTTCGGCTTCGACCTGCGCGCCACCGGCCGCTCGGAGTCCGCCGCGACCGCGTCCGGTGTGAACGTCAAGCGCATGGTGGTCATCTCGATGGTGGTCTCGGGCGCCATCGCCGGTCTGATCGGCCTGCCCGAGCTGCTGCAGAACTCGTACTACTACGGCCAGAGCTTCCAGCCCGGCCTCGGCTTCCTGGGCATCTCGATCGCCCTGCTCGGCCGGAACAGCCCGATCGGCATCGCCTTCGCGGCCCTGCTCTTCGCCTTCCTGGACGCCACCGGCTCGCAGCTGCCGCTCAAGGGCGGGTTCCCCTTCGAGATCGTCGACGTCATGAAGGGCACCATCGTCATCTGCGTCGTCGTCGCGTACGAGCTGGTGCGCCGCTACGGCTTGAAGCGCCAGCAGCAGAAGGTCGGCGCCCAGCTCGCCGCCCAGCTCGCGGCCACTGAGAAGAAGGAGGTGTCCGCGTGAGCACGGCGACTGCCGCTCGTCCGAAGGCGCCGGGCGCGCCCGCGAAGAAGCGCAAGCTGTCCTGGCCCGTGGTGCTCCTGCTGATCGCGGGCGCCCTGGTCCTGTTCGCCGCCGTGGGCATGGCCACCGGCAACCACTCGCTGACCTCCTCCGGTCAGGTCGCCGCGGCGCTCGGCTCCGCCGTGCCGATCGGCATGGCCGGTCTGGGCGGTCTCTGGTCCGAGCGGGCCGGCGTGGTCAACATCGGCCTCGAAGGCATGATGGTCGCCGGCACCTTCTGCGGCGCCTGGGCGGGCTACCTGGTCAACCCGTGGGTCGGCCTGCTGGCCGGCATGCTCGGCGGTGCGCTCGGCGGTCTGCTGCACGCGGTCGTCACCGTCACCTTCGGCGTCGACCACATCGTCTCCGGCGTCGGCATCAACCTGCTGATCCCCGGTATCTGCGCGTACGTCAACCGGATCTACTACAAGGACTACATCTCGGCCGGTGCCGGGGCGAACCAGTCCCCGCCGGCGGACCCGCTGCCGTACATCACCGTCCCGGGGCTGTCCTCCGGCTTGAAGAGCATCGAGAACCACCACTGGTTCCTGGTCTCCGACGTCGCCGGCGTGCTCGGCGGTCTGGTCACCAACCTCTCGGTGGTCGTGGTGCTGGCGGCCGTGCTGATCGTGGCCAGCTACTTCCTGCTCTGGCGCACGGTGTTCGGCCTGCGGCTGCGCTCCTGCGGTGAGAACCCGACCGCGGCCGAGTCGCTGGGCGTCAACGTCTACAAGTACAAGTACCTGGCGGTCATCGCCTCGGGCGCCTTCGCGGGCCTCGGCGGTGCGTACCTCTCGCTGGTCGCCGCGCACTTCTACAAGGACGGCCAGACCCTGGGCCGCGGCTTCATCGGCCTCGCGGCGATGATCTTCGGCAACTGGATGCCCGGCGGTCTCGCCATCGGCGCCGGCCTGTTCGGCTTCACCGACAGCCTCCAGCTGCGCGACCCGGAGTCGGTGCACGTGCTGATCCTGGTCGTCGCGATCGCGATGGCGCTGTTCGCCCTGTGGCAGCTGTACCGCCGCAAGTTCACCGCGACCGTGGTCTCCTTCGTGGTGGCCGGCGGCCTGGGCGCCTGGTACGCGCTGACCGACGAGGTGCAGCGTCCGCTGATCGTCGCCACGCCGTACCTGATCACCCTGGTGGTGCTCTCGCTGGCCTCGCAGCGGCTGCGGATGCCCAAGGCCGACGGTCAGGTCTACCGCAAGGGCCAGGGCAAGTGACGGCCCCCGCGGTCGACTGGGAGCGGCTGCGCGAGGCGGCGCGCGAGGCCATGGGCCGCGCGTACGCCCCGTACAGCAAGTTCCCGGTCGGCGCGGCGGCACTGGTCGACGACGGTCGGCTGGTCAGCGGCTGCAACGTGGAGAACGCCTCGTACGGGCTCGGGCTGTGCGCCGAGTGCGGGCTGGTGTCCGCGCTGCACGCCTCCGGCGGCGGCCGGCTGGTCGCCTTCACCTGCGTCGACGGCGCGGGCGAACTGCTGATGCCGTGCGGGCGCTGCCGCCAGCTGCTGTACGAGCACGGCGGACCGGAACTGCTGGTCGACCTGGCCTCCGGCGTGAAACCGATGAGCGAGGTCCTGCCCGACGCGTTCGGTCCGGAGCGGCTCTAGCTTCGCCAATTGTTACGCGCGTAGAGTGTCGCGAGTGGGCCGGAACCCGGTCATCTCGCGGCACTCTTCGCTTTTCCACGCATCTTCTCGACGCATCTGTACGACGCATCTGAAACCCCTCTTGGAGCACGCATGGACGCCATCTCCGTCATCAGGACCAAGCGCGACCGCGGCGAGCTGAGCGACGCTCAGATCGACTGGGTCATCGACGCCTACACCCGTGGCGAGGTCGCCGACGAGCAGATGTCCGCGCTGGCCATGGCGATCCTGCTGAACGGCATGAAGCCGCACGAGATCAGTCGGTGGACCGAGGCCATGATCCGCTCCGGCGTCCGGATGGACTTCTCCTCGCTGCCGCTGCCCACCAGCGACAAGCACTCCACCGGCGGCGTCGGCGACAAGATCACCCTCCCGCTCGCCCCGCTGGTCGCCGCCTGCGGCGCCGCCGTCCCGCAGCTGTCCGGCCGCGGCCTCGGCCACACCGGCGGCACCCTGGACAAGCTGGAGTCCATCCCCGGCTGGCGCGCCCTGCTCTCCAACGACGAGATGATGGACGTGCTGCGCGGCGCCGGCGCGGTCATCTGCGCGGCCGGTGACGGCCTCGCCCCCGCCGACAAGAAGCTGTACGCGCTGCGCGACGTCACCGGCACCGTCGAGGCCATCCCGCTGATCGCCTCCTCGATCATGTCCAAGAAGATCGCCGAGGGCACCGGCGCGCTCGTGCTGGACGTCAAGGTCGGCTCCGGCGCCTTCATGAAGAACCTGGACGACGCCCGCGAACTCGCCCGCACCATGGTCGGCCTGGGCACCACCGCCGGGGTCAACACCGTCGCCCTGCTCACCGACATGTCCACCCCGCTCGGCCTCACCGCCGGCAACGCGCTGGAGGTCCGCGAGTCGATCGAGGTGCTGGCCGGCGGCGGTCCCGCCGACGTCGTCGAGCTGACCCTCGCCCTGGCCCGCGAGATGCTCGCCGCCGCGGGCGTGCACGGCAAGGATCCGGCCGACGCGCTGCGCGACGGCTCCGCGATGGACCACTGGCGCCGCATGATCGCCGCCCAGGGCGGCGACGTCGACGCCCCGCTCCCGGTCGCCCGCGAGCAGCACGTCATCCCGGCGCCCGCCTCCGGCGTGCTCACCGAGCTGGACGCCTACGCGATCGGCGTCTGCGCCTGGCGCCTGGGCGCCGGCCGCGCCCGCAAGGAGGACCCGGTGCAGGCCGGCGCCGGCGTCGAGATGCACGCCAAGCCCGGCGACACCGTGGTGGCCGGCCAGCCGCTGCTGACCCTGCACACCGACACCCCGGAGCGCTACGAGTACGCCATCGAGGCGCTGGCCGGCGGCGTCCAGGTCTCCCCGGCGGGTACGGCGTTCACCCCGAACCCGATCGTGCTCGACCGCATCGCGTAGTCAGGCGATTACTTCAAGTGCATCGAGGGAGCGGGCATGGTGCCCACGCTCCCGCTGTTGCAGCGGCTGGCGGGAGCGCTGGAGGCCGAGCTCGACATCCATGTCACGCCCGACGCCGTGGCCGCCGTCTGCTTCTACGCGCCGGCCGTCCGAGCCACCCGCGAAGGAGCCCGTACCCGGTCGACCGGGTACGGGCTCCTTCGCGCACTCAGGCGTACGTGAGCAGACCGCTGGTGTCGAGGGTCCAGGGGCCGACGGTGATCTTGTCGCCGAAGACGAACTTCTCGCGGGACTCGTAGCCCGGTTCGGAGTGCACGATGCCGGTTCCGGTGCGGGGATCGACGATCAGGTAGAGCGGGATGCCCATGGCCGAGTAGTCGTGGACCTTGTTGTGGTAATCGTTCTCGGGGTTGGAGCTGGAGACGATCTCCACCACGAGCAGGACCTCGTGCGGGAGAACCGCTCGCTGCTCGCCCTCCAAGGTTGCCTCGGGGAAGACCATCAAGTCCGGGTTGCGCAGCTGACCGAGTCCGGCGTGCTGCAAGTCCGCACCGTGGTAAGCGATGTGCCCCGGGTGTGTGGTCGCCAGCTGGGCGTTGAGCTGTCGGGCGATGCGCAGCACGGCGAGCTCGTGGCGTTTCACCGGCGACATCATCATGACGATCTGGCCGTCGGCGATCTCGATCTTCCCTATCCCCGGCAGCTTCGGCAGCTGATCCGCGATCTCCAGCAGCCGGGCGTACGCAGCAGGATCGACGCTCATGTCCCTGAGTGTATCGGCGCCCACTGTCAAGCGTCCGCGACCGCTCGCCTCGTGGTGTGCGCCCGGTGGGTGGCGTAGAGGGTGACGGCGGCGGCGAGGGTCATGGCGGTGAGGCCGACGGTGGCGGCGCCGGGCCAGCCGGTGGAGTGGTAGGCGTCGGCGCCGAGGGTGCCGCCGAGGCTGTTGCCGAGGTAGTAGGCGATCAGGTAGAGGGCGGAGGCCTGGGCGCGGCCCTCGGTGGCGGTGCGGCCGACGGCGGCGGAGGCGGTGGCGTGGCCGGCGAAGAAGCCGGCGGTGATCAGCACCAGGCCGAGCAGTGCGCAGACCAGGGAGTCGGCGAGCGAGAGCAGCAGCCCGGCGGCGGTCACGCCGATGGCGACGTAGAGGGTGCCGCGGCGGCCGAGCCGGCCGGAGAGGCGGCCGGCCGCGGCGGAGGTGCCGGTGCCGACCAGGTAGACGACGAAGATCGAGGCGGCGATCGACTCGGGCAGGTGGAAGGGTGCGGCGATCAGCCGGTAGCCGACGGTGTTGTAGACCGCGCCGAACACCGCCATGAACAGCATGCCGAGCGCGTACAGCCGCAGCAGCAGCGGGTTGCGCAGGTGCCGGCCGACGGTACGGGCGAGCGCGCGGGCGTCCACCGGGGCCGGGGTGAAGTGCCGGGCGGCGGGGATCAGCAGCCGGAAGGCCAGTGCGGCGAGCAGGGCGAGGGCGGCGGAGGCGGCGAGGCCCCAGCGCCAGCCGAGGGCGGCGGCGGTCCAGCCGGAGATCAGCCGGCCGCCCATCCCGCCGATGCTGTTGCCGGCCACGTACAGGCCCATCGCGGAGGCCAGCGCGCTGGGGTGGACCTCCTCGGCGAGGTAGGCCATGGCGGTGGCGGGGAGCCCGGCGAGGGCGGCGCCCTGGAGGACGCGCAGTGCGACCAGGACGGTGAGGTCGGGCGCGAAGGGCAGGGCGGCGGCGAGGGCGGAGGCCGCGAGGACGGAGGCCGTCATCACCGCGGTGCGGCCGTACCGGTCGGACAGCGCGCTGGCCGGGAGCAGCCCGAGGGCGAGGCCGAGGGTGGCGGCGGAGGCCGTCCAGCTGGCCTGGCCGGGGGTGAGGTCGAGGTCGGCCGAGAGGACCGGCAGCAGGCCCTGGGTGGAGTAGAGCAGGACGAAGGTCGCGACCCCGGCCGCGAACAGGGCGAGGTTGGCGCGGCGGAAGCCCGGTCCGCCCGGGCGGTGGCGGTCGTCCCGGTCCAGGGTGTGCTCGGCGGAGGCATCCGGGCCGGCCGCGGATGCCCTGGTATCGGAGGGCTGCATGGCATCGACGCTAGGCCCGGCGCGGCTGATGCGTCCAATGCATGAAGAGTGGATGATCGATGCACTGGCGTATGAGTCGAGGTGGGACGGGGACGGCCGTGGCGGATGTGTCGGACGGAACGGAGCAGCCGTACCGGGCGGCCGAGTTGGGGCCCCGGGAGCCGGCCGTACTGCTGGCGCCCAGGTTGGCGCGGTTCGCCGCGGTGGCCCGGCTGGAACACGTGACCCAGGCGGCCGCGCTGCTCGGGGTGCCGCAGCCGACGCTGTCGCGCGCGGTGTCCCGGCTGGAGGCGGAGCTGGGGGTTGACCTGCTGGCCCGGCAGGGCCGGACGGTCCGGCTGACCAGGGCGGGCCGGCTGCTGTTGGCCTCGGTGGAACGGGCGCTGGCGGAGCTGGAGCGCGGCGCGGAGGCGGCCCGGGCGGAGGCGGACCCGGCGGTGGGGCGGGTGGCCTTCGGCTTCCTGCACACGATGGGCCCGGACGCCGTCCCGGCGCTGCTGCGGGGCTTCCGGGCCGCGCACCCGCAGGTGCGGTTCCAGCTGGTGCAGGACTACGGCACGGCGATGCTGGAGCGGCTGCGGGCGGGCGAGTTGGACCTGTGCCTGGTCGCGCCGCTGCCGGACGACCCGGCCTTCACGGCCCGCCCGCTGGACGAGCAGCGGCTGCACCTGGCCGTCCCGGCGGACCACCGGCTGGCGGGGCGGCGGCGGATCCGGCTGGCGGAGGTGGCCGAGGAGCCGTTCGTCGGGCTGGAGCAGGGGTACGGACTCCGCATGATCACGGACGGCTTCTGCGCGCAGGCCGGCTTCGTGCCCCGGCTGGCCTTCGAGGGGGAGGAGACCGAGACCCTGCGGGGGCTGGTGGCGGCCGGGCTGGGGGTGGCGCTGCTGCCGCCGGCGCTGGTGCCGCGGCCCGGGGTGGTGGAGCTGGAGGTGACCGCGCCGCGGACCCGGCGGGCGATCGGCCTGGCCTGGGCGGCGGGGCGGCCGCTGACGCCGCCGGTGGCGGCGTTCCGGGACTTCGTGCTGTCCCGGCGGGGGCGGCTGCTGCACCACGACTGAGGCGAGGGGCGCAGCGCGGCCGATTTGGCGGATCCTATGGACCGGGCGGTGGAATTCCGGCCCTGCTTTGGACCATCCGGTGGTGTTCCCGGTGGTGGGTCTACGCGCGTAGGGGCTATATTTCCGCAATGGAGAAGCAGATCCCCGTCACCACCGCGGGCACCGGCCCGCGCATTCCCACCCCCGAGCAGATCCGCCGTGCGCCGAAGGTCCTGCTGCACGACCACCTCGACGGCGGGCTGCGCCCGGAGACCGTCGTCGAGCTCGCCGCCGCGACCGGCTACGAGGGACTCCCCACCACCGACGCCAAGGAGCTCGGCGAGTGGTTCCGCGAGGCCGCCGACTCCGGCTCGCTGGTCCGCTACCTGGAGACCTTCGCGCACACCTGCGCCGTCATGCAGACCCGCGAGGCCCTGATCAAGGTCGCCGCCGACTGCGCCGAGGACCTGGCCGCCGACGGCGTCGTGTACGCCGAGGTCCGCTACGCCCCCGAGCAGCACCTGGAGGCCGGCCTGAGCCTGGACGAGGTCGTCGAGGCCGTCCAGGAGGGCTTCCGCCTGGGCGAGGCCAACGCCCGCGCGGCCGGCCACCGGATCCGCATCGGCACCCTGATCACCGCGATGCGGCACGCCGCCCGCTCGCAGGAGATCGCCGAACTGGCCAACCGCCACCGGGACTCGGGCGTCGTCGGCTTCGACATCGCGGGCGCGGAGGCGGGCTACCCCCCCACCCGCCACCAGGCCGCCTTCGACTACCTCAAGGGCGAGAACAACCACTTCACCATCCACGCGGGCGAGGCCTTCGGCCTGCCGTCGATCTGGGAGGCCCTGCAGTGCTGCGGCGCCGACCGGCTCGGCCACGGCGTGCGGATCGTCGACGACATCACCCTGAACGAGGACGGCAGCGTCGAGCTGGGCCGGCTGGCCGCGTACGTGCGCGACAAGCGCATCCCGCTGGAGATGTGCCCGACCTCCAACCTCCAGACGGCGGCGGCCACTTCGTACGCCGAGCACCCGATCGGGCTGCTCAGCCGCCTGAAGTTCCGGGTCACCGTGAACACCGACAACCGGCTGATGAGCGGCACCAGCATGAGCCAGGAGTTCGGCCACCTGGTGGACGCCTTCGGCTACACCCTGGGCGACATGGAGTGGTTCACGGTGAACGCGATGAAGTCCGCGTTCCTGCCCTTCGACGAGCGGCTGGCGATGATCAACGACGTGATCAAGCCGGGCTACGCCGAGCTCAAGGCGGAGTGGCTGTTCAGCGCGGGCACCGCCGGCAGCTGAACCGACGGCCCGTCCCTGCGGTCGGATGAACGCGGCTTCCGGGCACGGAAGTTGGCGTTCATCCGACTACTCACTCGGGTGAGTGAACGCCCTTTGGTTCTCGCGCGACCCAGTCACTACGGTGTGCCAGTCATTGCTGACAGGCCGTGGCGGCAATCGCCCGTCCGCCGCCCCGTGCGATGTCGGCCACCGACGAGGACCCAAGGGGACGAACCATGAAGCAGGCTCTCAAGGCCGCCGGTACCGCGGCGCTCGGCATCGCCATCGCGGCGGTCGGCGCCGGCACCGCCTCCGCGGCGGTCGGCCAGTCGGCCGGCGGCCTCGGACTGCCCACCGGCGCGGTGACGAACCCCGCGGTGACCGGTGCGGTCACCGACACCGCGGCCAAGCTGCCCGGCGGCGACAAGGTCGCCGGCACCCTCGGCACCCTGACCCCGAGCGCCGGTCAGGCCGCTCCCGCCCCCGCCGCCGACGCCGCCCCGGTCGCCGGAGTCACCCAGCAGCGTGGCGCCGTCCCGAGCGTCCCCGGCCTGGACAAGACCCCCGTCGGCGGGCTCACCGGCGCCCTGCCGCTGCCGGGCCTGACCGGCTGACCCCGGCCGCCGTACGACGACGGGCCGCCCGCCCCCGGAGACCCCGGGAGCGGGCGGCCCGTCGTCGTGCCCGCCGGTACGGCCTCACGGCTCCTGGGGGAGCAGCACCCACAGCGCCAGGTAGACCAGGAACTGCGGGCCGGGCAGCAGGCAGGACAGCAGGAAGATCAGTCGGACGGTCCACGGGGTGAGGCCGAAGCGCTCGGCGATCCCGGCGCAGACGCCGGCGATGACGCGGTTGTGGCGGGGACGGGCGAGGCGCGCGCTCATGGGAACTCCTTGGCTGGCTGCCGGTGCCGGGTGGTCCGGCGGGCGTACCTCCATACTCCGCCGCCGCCGGCCCGGAAACCTCCACCCACCAGGCGATCCTCGACCCCGGTAGGTCACCGGGAAGACGGAGACCCGGATCGGGGTCCGCCTCAGGGATGACCCGGAGGTGCGGGTACGGAAAAACCCGTTCGCGGAGGTGTCGGGGCGGAGGGATATGATTCCGCGGTCGCTGATGGTGGGGGGAAATCCGGCGGCGCCGTCACGGCCTCAAGAGGCCCCTCACGCCTGCGATTTCGCACGTCTATCGGGCTGTGCCCGAATTCTCCCGTGAGGTCCCCTTGCGCAATCAGTCCCGCAGAATCCTCGCCGTGGCCGCCGCTGCCGCGCTGACCTCCGGTGTCGCCCTGGCCTCGGCCCCGGCGGCACTGGCGGCCCCGACGGCCGGTGCCGCGACCCAGGCCACCTCGCCGGTCACCGCCGCTCTCGGCGGACTGCCCGACTCGGTCAAGGCGGGCGGCACGCCGATCGAGTTCACCGTGACCCTCAAGAACACCGCCGACCACCAGATGGACGTGCTCGGGTCGGTCTTCACCCTCGCGGACCCCGGCCTCGGCATCAAGCCAGGCCAGTTCAAGCTGGAGTACCAGGCCCCCGGCACGACCCAGTGGCTGACCGCCACGGAGGCCGGCGCCGCCGTCTGGGACGTCGACCGCAACGGCGGCCGGCACGTGGCGGCCGGCGCCGAGGCTTCCTACCGACTGCGGCTCACCGTCAGCGCCGATGCTCCGGCGGGGCGGGTGGGCCCGGGCTTCAACGCCATCGTGTCGGACCCCACCCTGCCCCCCGAGCAGCGCATCTCCAGCGTCCTCAGCACCTCCCCGAACCTGGTGATCGCCCCGGAGGTCACCCCGACCACCCCGCCGACCACGCCCGCCGCCACGGCGGACGTCCGGCTCGACGGGGTGCCCGCCGTCTTCACGGCGGGTACCGAGTCGAAGTCGTTCCAGCTCGTCCTGAGCAACACCAGCGGCAAGGACCTCCGGCTGGTGCCCGCGATCGTGTTCCAAGGGAAGGACCTGCTCCCGTCCGGGACGGTCAGGTTCGAGTTCCAGGGGCCGAACGGGGACTGGCTGGAGGGCACCCCCGGTGGCGACTCGGACCACCCGTCCTGGCTCTGCATGGGCCTGCGGGCGGGAAGCAAGGACGCCGACGTCGTCGCCCTGCCGAAGGGCGGGACGAAGACGTTCCACCTCCGGCTGGCCTTCACGAAGGACGCGCCAGTCGTCGCCGAGTCCCTGGTCGCCATGGTGGGCAGCCTGCCCGGTGCCGGTGAGCGCGGCGCCGAGTCGTTCAGCCCGAAGGCGGACTTCACGATCCAGGCCGCCACCGGTACCCCGGCCCCCACCACCCCGGTCACCTCCGTTCCGGCCACCCCGGCCGCCCGGGCCACCACCGATCCGACCAGCGCCGCCGTCCCGGCCGCGCAGGTCACCACCGGCGCGCCGAGCCCTGCGGCCGACACCGCGCAGGCCGCCGCTGCCGCCGCCCCGGCCCCGGCGGCTGTGGAGACCACCCGGCTCGCCGCCACCGGTGGCGGCTCCTCGGCCGCCCCGACGGCGATCACCGGCGCGACCGCGATCGCCCTCGGCATCGGGACCCTGGTCGTCGCCCGCCGCCGACAGCGCGCCGGGAACTGAGCCCGGACAGCACAAGGCCCGTCCGTCCCCGCCTTCGAGCGGGGACGGACGGGCCTTCCGGCGTTCCGGGGCTCAGCCGGCCTGCTGCTGCGGCGGCTGCGGCTGGGCGTACGGGTTGTCCGCCACCGGCTGCGCCGGAGCGCCCGGCTGGTACGGCACGGCGCCCTGCGGCGCCACCGGCTGGCCCGGCTGCCCGGCCTGCGGGGCCTGCGGGGCGTTCGGGTTGAACGCGGCCTGCTGGGCGGCGGCGGCGTTGGGGTCGTGCGGCGCGTTCGGGTTGTACGGCGCGTGCGGGGTGTACGGCGTGACCGGCTGCGGCGGCGCGTTCTTGGCGTTGCTGCGCTCGACGACCGCCTTCACCGTGGTGACGATCATGGCGATCGGCAGGATCAGCGCCTGGAAGAAGATCCGGTAGGTCCCGCCCTCGAAGACGAACGCGAGGTAATAGGCGTAGCCCGCGAACCCGAGGCCAATCACGAGGTTGAGGATCCGCATGCCGACCTTGAGCCCGCGCAGGGGCAGGACGCCGAGGACCACCATGATGGTGCCGCTGAGCGCCAGCAGGACCACGTACCAGGAGAAGCCGGGCTCATTGGTGAAGTCGAGATTGTTCAAGGGATTTCCTGTGGGAGGAGAAAACGACGGGAACCGTCCGGGGACGACAGCGCACAGTACTGGAGGGGGCCGACATTCGTCGTCGCCTTTTCATCACGGTGTCGTTGCGCTGGGTCGCAGTTGTGCCGGAGCGGTAATTGACGAGGTGGGAAATGACTGACTATGAGGTGCTGCGGGTCTTTTGCGGGCCGGACGGGCGGCACGGCAACGCCCTCGGCGTGGTGCGGGACGGCGCCGCCGTGCCGGGGCGGGCGGCGCGGCAGGCCTTCGCCGGTGAACTCGGTTTCAGCGAGACGGTGTTTGTCGACGACGCGGGGCGCGGGGAGATCGACATCTACACCCCGAGCGTGCGGCTGCCCTTCGCCGGCCACCCGTGCGTGGGCGCCGCCTGGCTGCTCGGGGTGGACCGGCTGGTGACCGCCGCGGGGGAGGTGCCGGTGCGGCGCGAGGGCGGGCTGACCCGGATCGAGGCCCGGCCGGAGTGGGCCCCCGGGCGGACCCTGCGGCAGTACGGCTCGGCCGCCGAGGTGGAGGCGCTGGAGGTGCCGCCGCCGGGGGAGTGGGTGTACGCCTGGGCCTGGCAGGACGAGGCGGCCGGTACGGTCCGGGCGCGGGCCTTCCCGGGCCGGGGGGACGGGATCGACGAGGACGAGGCGACCGGCGCGGCGGCGCTGCTGCTCGCGGCCCGGCTCGGGCGGGCGCTGACCGTCACCCAGGGCCGGGGGTCGCAGCTGCTGGCCGGTCCGCGGCCGGGCGGGCTGGTCGAGGTCGGCGGCCGGGTGGTGCGGGCGTAGGGCCCCGGGGTCAGCCGGCCGGCGGGGTGGGTCCCGCGTAGGCGCGCGGACGGGCCGTGGGCGCCATGGTCACCGTCGGGGTGATGGCGGCGGCCACCGGCGGGGCGGCCAGGACGGCGGCCCGCCGGGCCCGCGCCGCGGTCCGGTGGTCCCGCAGCAGGCGGCGCAGGCCGGGGACGAGGGTGAGGTGGGCGATCATCACGCCGAGCACGGCGAACAGTATGTGGTCCACGTTGAGCACGTGCCCGGGCGTCCAGGAGGAGAGGAACTCCAGGCCGGTCGCCAGCAGGGCGGACACGCCGGTGGTGCGCAGGAAGGACGGCAGCCAGGGGGCCCGGACCCGGCCGCCGGCCAGCGGCAGCAGGACGCCGAGCGGGGCGAGCAGCAGGAACTCGCCGACCACCTGCCAGGTGGTGGAGGAGCGGAGCGAGGCCAGCGGCGTCAGGTTGGCGTCGTACACCCAGGCCACCGGCAGGGGTCTGAGCACCAGCCAGAGCACCAGCGTCAGGTGGAGGGCCAGGCCCGCCAGTCCGGCGTGCCGAAGGGGACGGTGGACGCCCGCCGCCGGCCTGTTCTCGGTCCGTGCGCCGGAACGCTCGTCGCGTGTCCTGGTGCCATCTCGCTGCACGGGGGGAAGGACGTGGGCCGGTGGCGCGGCGGTTCCACACCGGGCCTGAACATTCCGGGACGTGCCCCCGTTTCCCGCCCCACGGGGTCTGACGGGCACCTCCCGACCAGACACGCTACCGGCAGGGCGCCGCCGTGGGCACCGCGCTGAACACGTTGTCGGGCGGCGGCGAGCCCGGCGCCACCGGGGTGGGCGAGGGGCTGGTGCCCGCCTTGGCCGCGCCGCGGGCCGGGGTGACGGCCGGGGCCGGCGGGGTCGGGGTGGCCAGCGCGGTCGGTATGTGCGGCGCGCTCGGGCAGGCCGTCCGGCTGGCGGGCGCGCCGGCGTCGACCGGTACGGCCGTCGGACGGATGCCGCAGCCGGAGGCCAGCGCGAGCAGGAGCAGCACGCCGGCGGTGCGGCGAAGGCGGGTGCGGCGCAGGGCGGTGCGGGTGGGGGCGGTCACGTGGCGTCCTTGAGCTCGGCGTCGCCGGCGGGGCCGAGCTCGGTCCCGCCCGCGGACGGCGGCGGTGGCGGGGTCAGCGGCAGCGTCAGGGTGAACACCGCGCCGACCTCCCCGTTCGCCGCCGTGATGGTTCCCCCGTGGATCTGGGCGTTGGCCATCGCGATGGACAGCCCCAGGCCGCTGCCCTCCGAGCGGGCCCGGCCGCGGTCGGCCTTGTAGAAGCGGTCGAAGACGTGCGGCAGCACGTCCTCGGGGATGCCGGGGCCGCTGTCGGAGACCTCGACCACGACCGAGTCCGCGGACTGCCGGACCTTGACCCGCACCGGCGAGCCGCCGTGCTTGAGCGCATTGCCGATCAGGTTGGCGAAGACCACGTCGAGCCGGCGCGGGTCGACCACGGCCAGGATGCCGCGCGGGGCGTCCAGTTCGACCGCGTCGTACCAGGCCCGGCCGTCGATGCAGGACATGATCAGGTCGGCGACGTCGACCTCGTCGGCGACCAGCTTGGCGGTGCCGGCGTCGAAGCGGGTGACCTCCATCAGGTTCTCGACCAGGTCGGACAGCCGCCTGGTCTCGCTCACCACGAGTCGGACGGCGGGCTCGATCATCGGGTCCAGCGACTCGGCCTCGTCCTCCAGGATGTCGGTCACCGCGGTCATCGCGGTCAGCGGGGTGCGCAGTTCGTGCGACATGTCGGCGACGAACCGCCGGCTCTGCGCCTCGCGCGCGCTCAGCTCCTCGACCTGCTCGTGCAGCGACTCCGCGGCCCGGTTGAAGGTCCGGGCGAGGTCGGCGAGCTCGTCGGAGCCCTCGACCTCCAGCCGGGTGTCCAGGTGGCCCTCGCCGAGCCGCTTGGCGGCCTCCCCGAGCCGCTTGACCGGCCGCAGCACGGTCGAGGAGGCGGCCTGGGCGAGCAGGGCCGAACCGATCAGCGCGAGCAGGGTCGCGATGGCCAGCGACCAGCCCAGGGTGTTGAGGTCGGCCCGTTCGTTCTCCAGCGACTTGAACATGTACGCCGTCGGACCGTTCGGCAGCACCTTGGTGCCGCCGATCACGAACGGGCGGCCCGCCAGGTTCTGCCGCTGCCAGTACAGGTGGTACGGGTACGGGTTGCTCTCGGTGACCTCGCGCGGCTTGGCGACGGTGGACTGCAGCGCCGCCGGGACGTCGGCCAGGGTGAACTGCGTCGGGGCCGAGGAGGCCGGGCACTCGGGGTGCGCCGGGTCGACCACGACCACGTCGTAGGACAGGCCGGAGCTCGCCACGTTGGCGGCCAGCGTGGCGAGCTCCGGGCAACTGGCGTTCAGCGGCAGGTCGGAGACGTTGCGGCTGAGCGAGACCCGGAAGTCGTTCAGCGCGGTGTCCTGGGCGCGCTTGAGCACCGCGTCGCGGTTCAGCCAGTACGCGATGCCGGAGGCCGAGACGGCGGCGAGCAGCGCGACGGCCGCGAACACCGCGATCAGCCGCACCCGCAGGGAGCGCAGCCGTCGCCACGGACCGGACGAGAACCGCCGGGCAGTCTGCTGATGGTCAGTCACAAGAGCCTGTCGTCGTACGGGAGTTCAGGAAGGTGGGCGGGGCCGGGGCGCGCCCTAGGCAGGCGGGTCCAGCCGGTAGCCGACCCCGCGCACGGTGCGGATCAGCGTCGGCGCGGACGGCACGTCCTCGACCTTGGCCCGCAGCCGTTGCACGCAGGCGTCCACCAGGCGGGAGTCGCCGAGGTAGTCGTGCTCCCAGACCAGCCGCAGCAGCTGCTGGCGGGAGAGCGCCTGGCCGGGGCGGCGGCTGAGCTCCAGGAGCAGCCGCAGCTCGGTCGGGGTGAGCTGGAGGTCCTGACCGTCCTTGGTGACGGTCATCGCGGCCCGGTCGATCACCACGCTGCCGTACGCGGAGGAGTCCGAGCTCTCCCGCTCGCCGCGCCGCAGCACGGCGCGGATCCTGGCGTCCAGCACGCGTGGCTGGACCGGTTTCACCACGTAGTCGTCCGCGCCGGACTCCAGGCCGACCACCACGTCGATGTCGTCCGAGCGGGCGGTGAGCAGGATGATCGGCAGCTGGTCGGTGCGGCGGATCCGCCGGCACACCTCGAAGCCGTCGATTCCGGGCAGCATCACGTCCAGCACGATCAGGTCGGGCCGCTGCTCCTTGAAGAGCCTCAGACCGTCCTCGCCGGAGGCGGCGGTGGCCACGCGGTGGCCCTGGCGGGTGAGGGCGAGTTCGAGGCCGGTCCGGATGGCGTCGTCGTCCTCGATCAGTAGGAGGAAAGGCACGGCCCCATTTTGGCCCACCCGGAGCGCCGAATCACCCCCCGGACCGGTCACCGCCCGTACGGGAACCGGAAGGACGGCCACCGGCGTCCGGAACGGCGGGAGGAGGCACGGGTCGAAGGGCCCGGCCCTGTGACACCCCTGTGACAGTCGGCGGACAGCGCCATCACAACCGGCGGGCAGGATTTTCCATGTCGCCGCAGGACAGCGGGCCGCAAGGGCCGGCTGGAGGGCGGCAACAGGAACCGCTCGTACCGAACCAAGGGGGCGCACGATGAACGCCATGCTTCAGACCCGGACCAACCCGGCTGTCCGCACCGCGCGTTCCTCAGCGACCACCCACCGGACCCGGTACGAGATCAGGACCGACGAGAACTCCGGTGCCGTGACCGTACGGGGATGCGCGCACAGCACCGGTGGAAACCCTGTCGCCCGCCGGGTGAGCGGCGGCGGCAGGACGGGGGAGCTGTACGGGATCGGCCGACTGGGGAGTGCGGTCGACTCCGGCAACACCCTCACGCTGCGGGGGATCCTCCCCGTCCGCGTCGAGGGCACGGACGCCCGGGGGGGCGACCAGAGGAAGAACGGTCTGCGCACGGTCGGCTCGGGGGAGCCGGCCGGTCGCGAGGCCGCCGGTGCGACGCTGCTGCGGCTGAACCCCGCGGCGGCCCGCACCACCGAGGCGGGACAGGGAGACGCGCAGGGGGAGCACCCGGCCGTCGCGGAGGACCACATCACGGAGTTCACCGCGTACGTGCGCGAGCGCCGCGCCTCCCTGTACGCCACGGCGTACCACCTCACCGGTGACCGCTACGAGGCCGAGGACCTGCTGCAGAGCGCGCTTTTCAGCACCTACCGGGCCTGGGGCCGGATCACCGACAAGGCCGCGGTCGGGGGCTACCTCCGCCGCACCATGACCAACCTGCACATCTCCGCCTGGCGGCGCCGCAAGGTCAACGAGTACCCGACCGAGGAGCTGCCGGAGACGGCCGGCGATACCGACGCGATGGGCGGCACCGAGCTGCGCACCGTGCTCTGGCAGGCGCTGGCGAAGCTGCCGGAGAACCAGCGGACCATGCTGGTGCTGCGGTACTACGAGGGCAAGACCGACCCGGAGATCGCCGACGTGCTGGGGATCAGCGTCGGCACGGTCAAGAGCAGCATCTGGCGCGCGCTGCGCCGGCTGCGCGACGACGAGCACCTGAACAAGTCGGGCGACACCGTCCGGGCGTTCGGCGAGCTGGTCGCCTAGCGGCGGCGGGCGGGGGAGCGCAGGGGACAGGACTCCCGTCGGGGGACGGGTAGCGGACGGTTGCGGTTCGGGGGCACCGGCTCGGGGGAGCGGTGCTCGTGGGGAGCCGAAGCCGTTCGGTGGGCGACGGGCCCGGTGCGGGGGAGACGCACCGGGCCCGTCGTCGTGTGCGTTCGCGGGGGGAGCGGATCGGCTCAGACCGCGGACAGCTCCCGCGGCCCGGCCGCCGCGCGGACCCGCCGCGCGGCCTCCGCCCCGGCGCACGGGTACGAGCCCAGCTCGACCTGCCGTCCGACGATGGCCCGCTCGGCCCGCATCAGCCGGAAGCCCCGGCGCAGCAGCACCGGCAGCGACTTGCGGCCCTCCCGGACGTCCCGGCGCAGTCGGCGCCAGGCCGTGGTGAGCGCGCCGTTGCGCAGGCACAGGGCGTCGCCGAGCAGCCCCTCGGCGGTGCACTCGGTGACGATCTCGGCGGCGAAGATGCCCTCGGCGATGAACGCGGTGGCGCCGTCCAGGTCCAGGGCGCGGGTGGAGATCCGGCCGTTGTCCGGGATCGAGTACACCGGCACCTCGGTGCGCCCGTGCTCGTACAGCGCGCGGATGGCGGCGACGGCCTGGTCGCGGTGCCAGGCGAGCGGGGAGTCCCAGTCCACGGCGCCGTCGGGCAGCCGGGGGAGGGTGGGGTCGTCCCCGTCCTTGTAGAAGTCGTCCAGCTGGAGCACCGGGAGGCCGCTGCGTTCGGCCAGCGAGGACTTCCCCGATCCGGAGGGCCCGGAGAGCAGGATCACCCGGGCGTGGGCCGTCGGGACGGGATTCATGGGGGAGTCACTCACGGGACACCAGTCTGACGCATCCCGGCCGGTTGCCGAAACCGTTCTGCATCACACCTTCCGGTCTCGCCGTCCGGTCTCGCCCTCCGGTCACGCCGTCCGGAAGTCGGGGCCGGCGCGGGCGGTGACGAAAGTCGACGGACCCGCACCAGGGGGGGAGAGGTGCGGGTCCGTCCAATGACCGTCCGGGCCCTGGGGGGGAGAGGGCACTGGGGACGGCCAGTCTGTGGAGTTGTGACGCGGGTCCGACGGAGGGTCAGATCCCCATCGGGTGCCAGACCGTCTTCGTCTCCAGGAAGGAGAGTAGCCGGTCGGTACCGGGCGCATCCGTCCAGTCCTGGGCGAACGGGTCCAGCTCCGGACGGACCACCCGCTTCAGGGTATCGGCGGCGGCGGCCTCCAGGGCGGTCGCCGCGCCGGGGCCGTCGGCGGCGACGGCGCCGGTGAGGTCCAGCGCGTTGACGTCCTGGTGCGAGGCCAGGGTGGGGGCGATGTCCGCGGTCCGGCCCGAGATGATGTTGACCACGCCGCCGGGGACGTCCGAGGTGGCCAGCACCTCGCCCAGCGACAGCGCGGGCAGCGGGGCGTCCGCGGCGGCCGCGACCACGACCGTGTTGCCGGTGGCGATCGCCGGGGCGATCACCGAGACCAGGCCGAGCAGCGAGTGCCCGTACCCGGCCTGCGGGGCGACGATCCCGACCACGCCGGTCGGCTCCGGGGTGGAGAGGTTGAAGTACGGCCCGGCGACCGGGTTGGCGCCGCCCGCGATCTGGGCGACCTTGTCCGTCCAGCCCGCGTACCAGACCCAGCGGTCGATCGCGGCGTCCACCAGCGCGGCGGCCTTCTTGGGGCCGATGCCCTCGGAGACGGCCACCTCGGCGGCGAACTGCTCGCGCCGGCCCTGCAGCATCTCGGCCACCCGGTACAGCACCTGGCCGCGGTTGTACGCGGTGGTGCCGGCCCAGCCCTTGACCGCCGCGCGGGCGGCCAGGACGGCGTCCCGGGTGTCCTTGCGGGTGCCCAGCGGGGCGTTGGCGAGCCACTCGCGCTTCCCCGCCGCGTCAGCGGCAGATGTCGCCTTGGTCACCTCGTACACCCGTCCGCTCTCGGAGCGCGGGAACTTCCCGCCGACGTACAGCTTGTAGGTCTTGAGGACGTCAAGACGCGCGAAGGTCGTGTCAGACATCGAGGTAGGCCTCCAGACCGTGGCGGCCACCCTCGCGGCCGTAACCCGACTCCTTGAAACCGCCGAACGGCGAGGTCGGGTCGAACTTGTTGAAGGTGTTGGCCCAGACCACACCCGCCTTGAGCCGGTTGGCCGTCCAGAGGATGCGCGAGCCCTTCTCCGTCCAGATGCCGGCGGAGAGGCCGTACGGGGTGTTGTTGGCCTTCTGGACCGCCTCGTCGGGGGTGCGGAAGGTCAGCACCGACAGGACCGGGCCGAAGATCTCCTCCTGGGCGATCCGGTGGGCCTGGCTGACGCCGGTGAACAGGGTCGGCCTGAACCAGAAGCCGGTGCCCGGGAGTTCGCACTCCGGCGACCAGCGCTCGGCGCCCTCGGCCTCGCCGGCCGCGGTCAGCTCGGTGATCCGGGCCAGCTGGGCGGCCGAGTTGATCGCGCCGATGTCGGTGTTCTTGTCCAGCGGGTCGCCGACCCGCAGGGTGCCCATCCGGCGCTTGAGGGCGTCCAGCAGCTCGTCCTGGATCGACTCCTGGACCAGCAGGCGGGAGCCGGCGCAGCAGACGTGGCCCTGGTTGAAGAAGATGCCGTTGACGATGCCCTCGACCGCCTGGTCGATCGGCGCGTCGTCGAAGACGATGTTGGCGGCCTTGCCGCCCAGCTCCAGCGACAGCTTCTTGCGGCTGCCGGCCAGCTGCTTGGCGATCGCCCGGCCGACCGGGGTGGAGCCGGTGAAGGCGACCTTGTTGACGTCCGGGTGCGCGGTGAGCGCGGCGCCGGTGCGGCCGTCGCCGGTGACGATGTTGACGACGCCCTTCGGCAGACCGGCCTGGCGGCAGATCTCGGCGAAGCGCAGCGCGGTCAGCGGGGTGGTCTCGGCCGGCTTGAGGACGACGGTGTTGCCGGTCGCCAGCGCGGGCGCGATCTTCCACGCCAGCATCATCAGCGGGAAGTTCCACGGGATGACCTGGCCGGCCACGCCCAGCGGGCGCGGGTTGGCGCCGTAGCCGGCGTAGTCCAGCTTGTCCGCCCAGCCCGCGTAGTAGAAGAACCAGGCGGCGACGGTCGGGATGTCGAAGTCGCGGGTCTCGCGGATCGGCTTGCCGTTGTCCATCGACTCCAGCACGGCCAGCTCGCGGGCGCGCTCCTGGATGATCCGGGCGATCCGGAACAGGTACTTGGCGCGCTCGCTGCCCGGCAGCGCCGACCAGTCGGCGAAGGCCTTGCGGGCGGCGGCGACGGCGCGGTCCACGTCCTCGTCGGTGCCCTGGGCGAACTCGGCGAGCACCTGCTCGGTGGCCGGGTTGACCGTCTTGAGGGCCTCGCTGCCGGAGGAGTCGACGAACTCGCCGCCGATGAAGTGGCCGTACGAGGTCGCGATGTCGCCGGCGGCGGCGGGGGACTCCGGGGCCGGGGCGTAGGTGAAGAGGCCTCCGGCCGGCGTGGCCGCGGGCTCCTCGATGTTCTTCTTCTTGGCCATGGTGATCAGTCCACCGTCACGTAGTCGGGGCCGGAGTAGCGGCCGGTGGCGAGCTTCTGGCGCTGCATCAGCAGGTCGTTGAGCAGGCTGGAGGCGCCGAAGCGGAACCAGTGCGGGGTCAGCCAGTCGTCGCCGAGCGTCTCGTTGACCATCACCAGGTACTTCATGGCGTCCTTGGTGGTCTTGATGCCACCGGCCGGCTTCACGCCGACCTGGACGCCGGTGGCGGCGCGGAAGTCGCGGACCGCCTCCAGCATCAGCAGGGTGACCGGCGGGGTCGCGTTGACGGTGACCTTGCCGGTGGAGGTCTTGATGAAGTCGGCGCCGGCCAGCATCGCCAGCCAGGAGACCCGGCGGACGTTGTCGTAGGTCTGCAGCTCGCCGGTCTCGAAGATCACCTTGAGGTGGGCGTAGCTGCCGTCGGCGCGCTTGCACGCCTCCTTGACGGCGACGATCTCGTTGAAGACGTCGAAGTAGCGGCCGGAGAGGAAGGCGCCCCGGTCGATCACCATGTCGATCTCGTCGGCGCCCGCGGCGACCGCGTCGGCGGTGTCGGCGAGCTTGACCGGGAGGGCGGCGCGGCCGGCCGGGAAGGCGGTGGCCACCGAGGCGACCTGGATGTCGGTGCCCCGGAGGGCGTCCTTCGCGGTGGCGACCATGTCCGGGTAGACACAGATGGCGGCGACGCGCGGGGTGGTCGGGTCGGTCGGGTCGGGGGTCCTGCCCTTGGCGCACAGTGCGCGCACCTTGCCGACCGTGTCCGCGCCCTCCAGCGTGGTCAGGTCGATCATGGAGATCGCCAGGTCGATGGCGCGGGCCTTCGCCGTGGTCTTGATCGAGCGGGTCCCGAGGGACGCGGCGCGGGCTTCGAGGCCGACCTGGTCGACGCCGGGCAGGCCGTGCAGGAAGCGGCGGAGCGAGGCCTCGGACGCCGCAACGTCCGCGAGGCCGCTGCCCGCAACGCCGGGGGCATTGGCTGCAACAGTGGACATAGTCACCAGACCAGCATATCTACGCGCGTAGCCGACCGCTAGAGCGGCCACCTTTCCGGCGGCCTTTCGTGGCCGGACCGAGACCTCGGGCCCGCGGGGCCGCCCGGCGCGGCCCGGTCGGGGTGTGGCCGCCTTCGAGGGTGCCGGCCGGGGCGTCATTCGTGGCCGGACCGAGACCCGCTGGTGAGGGGTGCATGGGGCAGAATCGACGCCATGACCGAATCCGACGGCAAGCCCCACCAGGGCCCGGCCGCCCCCGACGGGGAATCCGAGTACGCGGACCGCGTGTACCGCTCCGTCCCCGGCGTGATCTCCGGAGTGTTCCTGCTCGCCGTCGCCGCCTGGCTGATCGGCGACGCGGCGGTGACCGGCACCGGCAGGACCCCGTACGTCGCGCTCGCGGCGCTGCCGGTGTTCGCCTTCCCGGTGATCGCCTACACGCTGCGCCCGGCGGTGTTCGCCGACAGCCGGCGCCTGGTCGTCCGCAATCCCTGGCGCACCATCACCGTTCCGTGGGCCTCGGTCGACGCGCTGCGGGCCGGGTACTCGGTCGAGCTGCTGTCCGGCGAGAAGAAGTACCAGGTGTGGGCCGTCCCGGTGTCGCTGCGCCAGCGCAAGCGGGCCAACCGGGCCCTGAGCCGCGGCAACGCCGAGCACGCCTCCCGGACGGGCCTGGGGCTGGGCCTCGCCGCCCGGACCAACCCGGTCGTCCAGGGGTCCTCGGACCCCACCCGGGCCTGGTCCGACCAGGTGACCGACGTCCTCCAGGGAATGGCCGAGCGCAACGGCCGCCGACCCGACGCCGCCGGCCCGGTGGTGGTCCGCTGGTGCTGGTGGGTGATCGCCCCGGCGCTGCTCGGCCTGGTCGCGCTGATCACGGTGATCGCGGTCTGACGACGACCGCACCACGCAGGAGCCCGCCGGAAACGGCGGGCTCCTTCGCGTTGGGGCAGGTGCGGCGCGGGGCGGGGCGGCGGGGCGGCCCGTCCGTCGAATGGGTTCTGTACGGTCGCAAAACGTGTCCGGTCCATCCACCTTTGGTCACTTGTCGGTCCAAGATCACATAAATAGGCTGGCGCGGGTGTTGTGAAGCTTCCGAAAAGGCACATTCGTGATGACCGTCGCTTGGTGCGTCCAGACGTGACGCCCGTTGACAGTGGGGGAAATGTGACCAGTGGGGAAAGTCTGCCGACCGGCGTGGACCGGGTCGTCGTCATCGGAGCCGGGCACATGGGCGCCGCGATCATTTCCGGACTCCTGAGGAAAACTCCGGACCTTCCGCTCGAAATCGTGGAGACGGCCGAATCCCGGGCGCGCCTGGTGCGCGCGGAATTCGGCCTGGAACCCGTCGTCCGGTACCGCCCGCGGCCCGGGGACGCCGTCGTCCTGGCCATCCAGCCGCAGGCCTTCGAGGGGTTCGCGGCCGACCAGGAACCGGGCGCGTTCGAGGGAGCCCTGGTCATCTCCGTGATGGCCGGGGTGAGCATCGCGGCCATGACGGCGCTGCTGCGCACCGACCGCGTCGTCCGGGCGATTCCCAACACGCCGTCCGAGGTCGCACAGGGCATGACCGTGCTGTGCCCCGGCGCCACGGTGTCGGAGGACGACGTGCGGACGGCGGAACGGCTGCTGTCGTCGATCGGCCGGGCCCTCACCGTGCGCGACGAGGCCCTCATCGACGACGCCACCGCGCTCTGCGGCGGCGGGCCGGCCTTCGTCGCGCACATCGCCGGGGCGTTCATCGACTTCGCCGTCACCGCCGGATTCGACCACGCGCAGGCCCGGTCGATGACCACCCAGGTATTGCGCGGCACCGCGGAACTCCTGGATTCGACCGAGCACTCTCCCGAGGAGCTCTGTCGGCAGGTCATGACCCCGGGGGGAACGACCGAGCAGGGAATCTTCCATTTCCAGGAGCTGGGGCTCCAGGAGGTGCTCGTGGGGGGTTTGACCCGGTCCGCCGACCGGTCGCGTGAACTGGGCGGCATCGGTAGGTGAATACGCGTGCCACGACGGCCGCCACCCCGGTGAATGGGGTTCGGCCGGGGACCCGGCCGAGAACTCGACCGAAAATTCCATTAGAGGGGGCATCATGCTGGGCGTGATCCGGCAGCACAATCCCGGCGACAGAACCGCGGCGGTGCATTCCGAGGACTTCTACGAGGTCTACTTCGGGCTCGGGCACAGCCTCCGACTGCAGGACCGCCAAGGCGTGTTCAAGGTCAGCCCCGCCGGGCTGAGCCTCGGCGACGTCCTGGTGCGCACCCTCGACCGGTCCGTCCTGGGCGGTTCGGTCCTCGACATGGGCACCGGCAGCGGGGCCCTGGCCCTGCTGCTGCGCAGCCTGGGCGCCCGCGACATCGTGGCGACGGACGTGTCGATCCCCGCGTTGAAGACCGCCGCGGAGAACGAGCAGCTCAACTTCGGCGACCAGATCGTCCGGTTCGACGCGGGCAGCCTGTTCCAGAGCCCGGCCGCGGACCGCAGGTTCGACCTCGTCGTCTTCAACCCGCCCGGCTGGCGCACCCCGTCCGCGGACTGCCGGCGCGAACTGCGGCAGCAGGGGCTCGCCGACCTCGAACTGTCGGCCATGTTCTCCGGGGAGGAGGTCCTCCTCGGCTTCCTGCGCGACCTCCCGGACCACCTGACCGACACCGGGCGCGCCGTCATCGGCCTCAACTCCATGACGGGCATCCAGGACGTGCTCCGCCGACTCGGCGGGCCGGCGGGCAGCGCCGGCCCACTGGAGTTCCGGCTGATCGAACGGCACAGCTTCCCGCTGTTCCTGTACACCAGGGAGTGGCACGCCTCCAGACAGGTCCTCACCCGGGAGTTCCACCACTGGAAGGAGCACCACGGCGCGGCCTTCAGCATCGCCGGCGACGGGACCCTCTACTGGTCGTACGAGATCGTCGAATGCCGCCTGGCCCGCCGGGGGGAGAGGCGGGCAGATGGGTAGCGTGCGCGGCCGGGGTGCTCCGGCGGGCCTGGCCGCGATCGCGGTCGCGAACGTCATCCTCGGCTCGTCCTCGCTGTTCTGGCGGGCCCTGGCGCACGTGCCGCCGGTGACGCTGCTCGGCTACCGCATCCTGGTGTCGCTGGTGACGCTGTGCGCCGCGCTCGCACTGCTGGGGCGGTTCCGGGCCGCGGCCCGCACGGCCGCCACCCCGAGGCTGGTGGCGGTGCACCTGACCGCGGCGGTGCTGGTCTGCATCAACTGGCTCACGTTCATCTGGGGTTCGATCCACGGTCGGGTCATCGAGACCGGCCTCGGCTACCTCATCGCCCCGGCGGTCACCGTCGTCCTCGGGACGCTGGTGATGGGCGAACCGCTCGGCCGGCTGCGCCGCGTCGCGCTCGGCCTGTGCCTGCTGGGCGTGGTGCTGCTCATCGTGCGCAGCACCGAACTCGAGTGGTGGGTGTACGTCACGATCGGTCTGACCTGGGGGGTGTACACCTTCCTGAAGAAGCTCACCACCGCCGACCCGGTCACCGGGCTGACCCTGGAGACGGCCCTGCTGGCGCTCGGCATCGGGATCGCCGTCCTCACCACGGGCTACTCGCTCGACCCGGGGCCGACCGCGGGGCACACGGACTTCGTGCTGCTCGCGGTGTGCGGCCTGGTCTCCGTCACGCCGCTGTGGCTGATCGCCTTCGGCGCGAAGAAGGTCAGCCTGACCGCGACCGGGTTCATGCAGTACGTGCTGCCGACCACGCAGCTCGTCGTCGCGCTGGTCTGGTACCACCAGCGGCCGTCCGCCAACACGCTGATCTGCTTCGCCGTGGTCTGGCTGTCACTGGTCTCCATCGTCATCGAATCGGCGCTGCGCGTCCGCAGGGCGCGTCCGCAGTCCGGGCCGGTCGCGGCACCGGTCGAGAAGGGGGTACGGCTGTGAGAACGGGCGACGTACTGGTCATCGGCCTCGGGGTGTTCGGCGCGGCGGCGGCGCAGGCACTGGCCGAACGCGGCGCGCGGGTGCTCGCCGTCGACGCCCACGGCCCGACGCACCGGTTCGGCTCCTCCCACGGCGAGACCCGGATCTTCCGCCGGGCCTACTGGGAGGGGACCGACTACCTCCCCCTGCTGGAGCGCGCCCACGAGCGGTGGACGGACCTGGAGGACGCGTACGGGGACACCCTGCTGATGCGCACCGGCGGAGTCTTTGTCGGGGCCGAGTCCAGCGGTGTGGTGGACCTCAGCCGGCGGACCGCGGAGACCGGCGGCATCGCGCACGAGGTCTGGAACGCCGAGCAGCTCAACGGGCGCTTCCCGTGGTTCGGCGTCGGGAGCGACATGAAGGCGCTGTACGAACCCGGTGCCTACACCGTCCTGGCCAACCGCGCCCGCCTGGCGATGATCGACGAGGCGGTCCGCCGGGGGGCCTCGATCCGCTTCGGCGAGGAGGTGGTGGACCTGCGGTCGGCCGCCAGTGGCGTGACCGTACGGCTGCGCTCCGGCGGGACGCTCTCCTGCGACGCCGTCGTCGTCGCGACCGGTCCCTGGATGAAGGGGCCCCTCACGCCGTCCCCGGCGCGGCACCTGAGCCCGATGCGGGTCCCGGTCTACTGGTTCCGGGCGGACCCGAAGCTGGGCACCGAGGGCTTCCCCGCCTTCCTGTACGAGAGCGCCGACGGGCAGGTCGTCTACGGCGTGCCCGAATGGGGTGAGGGCGGCCGCGAGGTCAAGATCGGCTTCCACAACCGCCAGCAGGTCCCTGGGGACCCGACGGACCTGGCACGCCGCGAGGTCTCCCCGGAGGAGCGGGAGGAGATGGCCCGCATGGTGGCCCGGATCTTCACCGGCGTCCAGCCGGAGGCGCCCCGGGCGCGTTACTGCTACTACACCCTGACCCCGGACGGCAGCTTCATCATCGACCGCTCGCCGGCGGACCCGCGGATCGTCCACACCTCGGCCTGCTCGGGGCACGGGTTCAAGTTCGCCCCCGCGGTGGGCGACTGCGCGGCCGCCCTGGCGCTGGGCGAACCCCTCGACATCGACCTGGCGCCCTTCGCGGGCGACCGGTTCGGCGCGGGAGCGGCCGGCGACCGCTGACGTCCACCCCGGACGCGCCCGTGCCTCCCCACCCCCTCGGGGGCGGGGAGGCACGGGCGCAGCGGGGTCAGGCGGAGATGCCGGCGGCCGCGCCGAGGTCCCGCTTGATGTCGGCGAGCAGCCCGGCGGCCCGCTCCCGGGCGGCGGCCAGGTCGGCCGCGCTGCCGACCGGGAGGACGACCTCCAGGTAGCACTTGAGCTTGGGCTCGGTGCCCGACGGGCGGACCACGATCCGGGCCGAGCGCACGGTCTCTCCGGCCAGGTAGTAGCGCAGGCCGTCGGTGGGCGGCAGCTCGGCGGAGCCGGCCGAGAGGTCGTCGGCGCGGGTGACGGTCAGCCCGGCCAGGACGGTCGGCGGCTGCTCGCGCAGCCGGCGCATGGCGTCGGCGATCAGCGAGAGGTCCTGCACCCGGACGGACAGCTGGTCGGTGGCGTGCAGGCCGTGCTCCAGCGCCAGGTCGTCCAGCAGGTCGGTCAGCGTGCGGCCGGACCTCTTGAGCGTCGCGGCCAGCTCGGCGACCAGCAGGGCGGCGGTGATGCCGTCCTTGTCCCGGACGCCCTCCGGGTCGACGCAGTAGCCGAGCGCCTCCTCGTAGCCGTAGCGCAGGCCCTCGGCGCGGGAGATCCACTTGAAGCCGGTCAGCGTCTCGGCGTAGCCCAGGCCGGCGGCCTCGGCGATCCGGCCGAGCAGGGTGGCGGAGACGATGGTGGTGGCGAAGGTGCCCTCGGCCTTCTTCGCGACCAGCGCGGAGCCCAGCAGCGCGCCGACCTCGTCGCCGCGCAGCATCCGCCAGCCGGAGGTGCCGTTGCCGCTGCCCACGGCGTTGCCGTTGACCGGGACGGCCACCGCGCAGCGGTCGGCGTCCGGGTCGTTGGCGATCACGATGTCCGGGCCGACCGCGGCGGCGGTGCGGAAGGCGAGGTCCATCGCCCCCGGCTCCTCCGGGTTGGGGAAGGCCACGGTCGGGAAGTCCGGGTCGGGCTCGGCCTGCTCGGCGACCACGGTCGGCGCGGGGAAGCCGGCCCGGCGGAAGGCGGCGACCAGGGTGTCGCGGCCGACGCCGTGCATCGGGGTGTAGACCACGTCCAGCTCGCGCGGGCTGTGCGCGTCGACGATCGAGACGGCCCGGGTCAGGTAGGCCTCGACGACGTCCTCGCCGAGCACCTCCCAGCCCTCCCCGGCGCGCGGGACGTCGTCCAGCGAGCCGATGGCGTCGATCTCGGCGGCGATCCCGGCGTCGGCCGGCGGGACGATCTGCGAGCCGTCGCCCAGGTAGACCTTGTAGCCGTTGTCCTGCGGCGGGTTGTGGCTGGCGGTGACGGTCACGCCGGCGGCCGCGCCCAGGTGGCGGACGGCGAAGGCGAGCACCGGGGTCGGCAGCGGGCGCGGCAGCAGCGCGGCGCGCAGACCGGCGGCGACCACCACGGCGGCGGTGTCCCGGGCGAAGTCGTAGGACTTGTACCGGGCGTCGTAGCCGATCACCACGAGGTCGCCGAGGCCCTGCTTCCGCACGTACGCGACCAGGCCGGCGGCGGCCCGGATCACCACGGCGCGGTTCATCCGCATCGGGCCCGCGCCGAGCTCGCCGCGCAGGCCGGCGGTGCCGAACTGGAGGCGGTCGGAGAAGCGCTCGGCGAGCTCGGCCCAGGCGACCGTGTTGTCCTCCTGGGCCTCCGCGCCCTCGGCCCGGGCGAGCAGGGCGGCGAGCTCCTCGCGGGTCTGCGGGTCGGGGTCCTCGGCCAGCCAGGTGCGGGCCCGGGCGAGGAGATCGGGGTTGAGTGCCTGCGTCATGTTCTTGCCTGCTCCATCGGGAAGTGCGTCGGGTGACGGCCGGAGGGTTCCACGCGAAAGGGAGAAGAGGTGTGCACATGCGGACGGGGCCCCCGGGATGGCGTGATCAGCGGATCACGCCGCCCGTGGGCCCCGTCGTTCATGATTCTGCGCCCGGCAGGCGTCAGATCCGCTCCAGGACCTTCGCCAGCAGCTCGCCCATGCGCTCGGCCGAGGCCTTGCCGGCCTCCAGGACCTCTTCGTGGTTGAGCGGCTCGCCAGTGATGCCGGCGGCCAGGTTGGTGACCAGGGAGATGCCGAGGACCTCGGTGCCGGCCTCGCGGGCGGCGATGGCCTCCAGGGTGGTGGACATGCCGACCAGCTCGCCGCCGATCACCCGGGCCATGTTGACCTCGGCCGGGGTCTCGTAGTGCGGGCCGCGGAACTGGACGTAGACGGCCTCGTCCAGGCTCGGGTCGACCTCGCGGCACAGCGCGCGCAGGCGCTTGGAGTACAGGTCGGTGAGGTCGACGAAGTTGGCGCCGACGATCGGGGAGTCCGCGGTCAGGTTGATGTGGTCGCTGATCAGGACCGGCTGACCCGGGGTCCAGCCCTGGCGCAGACCGCCACAGCCGTTGGTCAGCACGATGATCCCGCAGCCGGCCGCGGCGGCGGTGCGCACGCCGTGGACGACGGTGGCGACGCCGTGGCCCTCGTAGTAGTGGTTGCGGCCCAGGAAGATCAGGGCGCGCTTGTCGCCGATCTTCACCGAGCGGATCTTGCCGGCGTGGCCGGCCACGGCGGGGGCGGGGAAGCCCGGGAGCTCGGTGACCGGGAACTCGGCCACGGTCTCGCCCAGGGCGTCGGCGGCCGGCACCCAGCCGGAGCCCATCACCAGGGCGACGTCGTGCCGCTCGGCACCGGTCAGCTCGCGCAGGCGCTCGGCGGCGGCCTGGGCGGCGGCGTAGGGGTCGGCGGAGACGACCGACTGAGGAGAAGCGTTCACGGGTCCGAGGATAGACGGCTTTCGGCTACGCGCGTAGAAAATCCGCTGCGGCATGCCGGATCGTTACCCGGTTGGCCCGAAAACACAGCTCGGTGGCGCTTTCGGGTGACCGGGTTCGTCGATTCGTACGGAAAGAAGACCGGCGGTCAGCACGGCCGCCGGCGCAGCTCCATCACGTAGTCGTGCGGGGCCCCGGCGCTCTCCGCGGCGTCGGCGATCAGGCCGAGGTAGCGGGCCGCGGGCAGGCCGCCCTCGTAGTCGTTGAGCACGTACGTCCAGACCGGGATGTCGCCGTCCAGGGTCTGCGCCCGCAGCTTGATCTTGCGGTAGATGCCGAGCTGCACGCCCTCCCAGCGGTCCAGGCCCTCCTCGTCCATCGGCGCGATGTCGTAGAGGGAGACGAAGACCTGGTCCTTCTCGTCCTCCACGACGGTGGCCAGCGAGCCCTCCCAGCCGAGCTGCTCGCCGCCGAAGGTGAGCCGCCAGCCGTCCAGCCACCCCGTGCCGCGGAGCGGGGAGTGCGGGGCTCGGCGGGTCATCTGCCGGGCATCGAGGTTGGTGGCATACGCGGCGTAAAGGGGCATGGGTGCAGCGTAGCCCGGTCGGCCCACGGGACGGGGCCAGTGGACGAAGCTACGAGCGCGGACCCCGTTGTGGCGCCGCTCCCGGCGTGCGGGACAATGGGGTACGTGACTCGGATCGTGATCATCGGTGGCGGACCCGGCGGCTACGAGGCGGCCCTGGTGGCCTCTCAGCTCGGCGCGGAGGTGACCGTCGTCGACCGCGACGGTCTGGGCGGATCGGCGGTGCTCACGGACTGCGTGCCGTCGAAGACGCTGATCGCGACCGCGGAGGTGATGACCACCTTCGACAGCTCGTACGAGGAACTGGGCATCACCGTCGACCAGGGCGCCGCCGAGGGGCGGGAGTCCAAGGTCATCGGCGTGGACCTGGGCAAGGTCAACCGCCGGGTGAAGCGCCTGGCGATCGCGCAGTCCCACGACATCACCCAGTCCGTCACCCGCGCCGGGGTCACCGTGCTGCGCGGGCGCGGCCGGCTCGGCGCCGGCGGCCAGGCCGTGGACGGCTCCCGCGAGGTGCTGGTGGACACCCCCGACGGCGGCGTGCAGTCGCTGCGCGCCGACGCGGTGCTGATCGCCACCGGCGCCCACCCGCGCGAGCTGCCGGACGCCGAGCCGGACGGCGAGCGGATCCTCACCTGGACCCAGGTGTACGACCTGGAGGAGCTGCCCCGCGAGCTGATCGTGGTCGGTTCCGGTGTGACCGGTGCCGAGTTCGCCGGCGCGTACCAGGCGCTCGGCTCCAAGGTCACCCTGGTGTCCAGCCGCGACCGGGTGCTGCCGGGCGAGGACCCGGACGCCGCCGAGGTGCTGGAGGAGGTCTTCCGCCGCCGCGGCATGAACGTGATGAGCCGCTCGCGCGCCGAGAGCGCCAAGCGGATCGGCGACCGGGTCGAGGTGACCCTCGCCGACGGCAAGGTGATCGAGGGCACCCACTGCCTGATGGCGGTCGGCTCGATCCCCAACACCGCCGAGATGGGTCTGGAGGAGGCCGGGGTCAAGCTCAACGACTGGGGCCAGATCCAGGTCGACCGGGTCTCCCGCACCAGCGCCCCGGGCGTGTACGCGGCCGGTGACTGCACCGGCGTCTTCATGCTCGCCTCGGTGGCGGCCATGCAGGGCCGGATCGCGATGTACCACGCGCTGGGCGACGCGGTGCAGCCGCTGAACCTCAAGACCGTGGCCTCCAACGTCTTCACCGACCCGGAGATCGCCACCGTCGGCTACACCGCCGCCGACGTGGAGTGCGGCAAGATGGACGCCGTCGTGGTCAAGCTGCCGCTGCGCGGCAACCCGCGGGCGAAGATGCAGGGCATCCGGGACGGCTTCGTGAAGCTGTTCTGCCGCCCGGGCACCGGCATCGTGGTCGGCGGCGTCGTGGTCGCCCCGCGGGCCAGCGAACTGATCCACCCGATCGCGCTCGCGGTGGACGCCAATCTGACGGTCGAACAGGTGGCCAGCGCCTTCACCGTCTACCCGTCGGTCTCCGGCTCGACCGCCGAGGCCGCCCGGCAGCTGCACGTCCGGAAGCGGGCCGGCGGCGAATCCTGAGCTCAAGGCGCACAGTTGGGGCGGCTGCCGGTCGGCGGCCGCCCTTCGCGCGGGCATGATCGTCACCCGGACGGCGGGCGCAGTTCCGGGTTGTTGACGGCGCGTATTGTACGGTCACGCGCCGCTCTTGCGTGAGCAATTCCCGCTACCAGCTGCAAACGCCTGAAAGCAGACGGTCACGCAGGTTACCGTCGGTTCTGTGTTTGCAGCAGAACGTCGCCAGTTGATCCTCGAAATGGTGCGCGCCAACGGAGCGGTCTCGCTCCGGGAGTTGGCCCGCGTCGTCCAGACCTCCGAAGTGACCGTGCGCCGTGACGTGCGGGCGCTGGAGGCAGAAGGGCTCCTCGACCGCCGGCACGGCGGCGCGGTGCTCCCCGGCGGCTTCAGCCGCGAACCCGGCTACCCGCAGAAGACCCACCTGTCCGCGGCGGAGAAGAGCGCCATCGCGGACCTCGCCGCCGGACTGGTGGAGGAGGGCGACGCGGTGGTGGTCGGCGCCGGCACCACCACCCAGGAGCTGGCCCGCCGGCTGGCCCGGGTGCCCGGGCTGACGGTGGTCACCAACTCGCTGCTGGTCGCCCAGGCGCTGGCGCACGCCAACCGGGTCGAGGTGGTGATGACCGGCGGGACCCTGCGCGGCTCCAACTACGCCCTGGTGGGCAGCGGCGCCGAGCAGTCGCTGCAGGGGTTGCGGGTCACCAAGGCCTTCATCTCCGGCAGCGGGCTGACCGCCGAGCGGGGGCTGTCGACCGCGAACATGCTGTCCGCGAGCGTGGACCGGGCCATGGTGCTGGCGGCCGCCGAGGTCATCGTCCTCGCCGACCACACCAAGCTCGGCGCGGCCGGCATGTTCCAGACCGTCGCCACCGAGACCATCACCCGGCTGGTCACCGACGAGCAGGCCACCGCCGACGACGCCTGCGCCCGTGAACTGGACGCGCTCGCCGACTGCGGGGTGCAGATCGACCTGGCGCCGCTCGGCGCCGCGCCGAGCGGCGACGCCCCCGTGCACGGCACCGGCAGCGGCCCGGTGCACCAGACCCAGCCGGGCCCGCTGGGCCGCCGGCCCGTCCCGCCGCCCGGGGGCGCCCCGCTGCCCGGGCAGCGCCGCCCCGGGGCGCACGGCGGCGGCCCGGTCGGCCCCGGCGGGATGCCGCTCCGGCTGGCCGAGATGGGCCTGCCGCGCGGGCGCTGAGCCCGGCGTGCCGCGCGGGCGCCGAACCCGGTCCGCGGCGGCGCGGGCGCCGAACCCGGTCCGCGGCGGCGCGGGCAAACGCGACCGGTCCGCACCCCCGAAGGGAGTACGGACCGGTCGAAGATTGACGAACCCGTCGTCAGTCCTTGATCTCGCAGAGCGCGGCGCCGCTGCTGACGCTCCCGCCGACCTCGGCCTTGAGGCCGACCACGGTGCCCGCCTTGTGGGCGTTCAGCGGCTGCTCCATCTTCATCGCCTCCAGGACCACGATCAGCTCGCCCTCGGCGACGACCTGGCCCTCCTCGACGGCGACCTTGACGATGGTGCCCTGCATCGGCGAGGCCAGGGTGTCACCGCTGACGGCCGAGCCGGCTTTCTTGGCGCCCACCCGGCGCTTGGCCTTGGCGGCGCCGGTCGCACCACCGGCGGCCGGGGCCGCCGCGACACCCAGCGAGGACGGCAGCGAGACCTCGATCCGCTTGCCGCCGACCTCGACGACCACGGTCTCCCGGGTCTCCGCCTCCTCGCCCTCGCCGGCGCCGCCGGTGAAGGCCGGGATGGTGTTCTCGAACTCGGTCTCGATCCACCGGGTGTAGATCGTGAACGGGCCCTCGCCGCCGTGCACCTCCGGCGCGAACGCCGGGTCGGTGACGACCGCCTGGTGGAACGGGATGGCGGTGGCCATGCCCTCGACCTTGAACTCGCTCAGCGCGCGCCTGGCCCGCTCCAGGGCCTGCTTGCGGTCGCGGCCGGAGACGATCAGCTTGGCCAGCAGCGAGTCCCAGGCCGGGCCGATGACCGAGCCGGACTCCACGCCGGAGTCCAGGCGCACGCCCGGGCCGGACGGCGGGGCGAACAGCGTCACGGTGCCGGGCGCGGGCAGGAAGTTGCGGCCCGGGTCCTCGCCGTTGATGCGGAACTCGAAGGAGTGGCCGCGCACCTCCGGGTCGCCGTAGCCGAGCTCCTCGCCGTCGGCGATCCGGAACATCTCGCGGACCAGGTCGATCCCGGTGACCTCCTCGGTGACCGGGTGCTCCACCTGCAGACGGGTGTTGACCTCCAGGAAGGAGATCGTGCCGTCCAGCGCGACCAGGAACTCGCAGGTCCCGGCGCCCTCGTAGCCGGCCTCCTTGAGGATGGCCTTGGAGGCGCGGTACAGCTCGGCGTTCTGGGCCTCGGTCAGGAACGGCGCGGGCGCCTCCTCGACCAGCTTCTGGTGCCGGCGCTGCAGCGAGCAGTCACGGGTGGAGACGACCACCACGTTGCCGTGCTTGTCCGCGAGGCACTGGGTCTCCACGTGCCGCGGGTTGTCCAGGTAGCGCTCCACGAAGCACTCGCCGCGACCGAAGGCGGCGACCGCCTCGCGCACCGCGGACTCGTACAGCTCCGGGATCTCCTCCAGGCTGCGGGCGACCTTGAGGCCGCGGCCGCCGCCGCCGAAGGCCGCCTTGATGGCGACCGGCAGGCCGTGCTCCCGGGCGAAGTCGACGACCTCGTCGGCACCCGAGACCGGGTCCGGGGTGCCGGCCACCAGCGGGGCGCCGGCGCGCTGGGCGACGTGACGGGCGGTGACCTTGTCACCGAGGTCGCGGATGGCCTGCGGCGGCGGGCCGATCCAGGTCAGGCCCGCGTCGAGGACGGCCTGGGCGAACTCGGCGTTCTCCGACAGGAACCCGTAGCCGGGGTGGACGGCGTCGGCGCCGGAGTCCTCCGCGGCCTTGAGGACCTTGGCGATGTCCAGGTAACTGGTGCCGGGGGTGTCACCGCCCAGCGCGTAAGCCTCGTCGGCCGCGCGGACGTGCAGCGCATCCCGGTCCGGCTCGGCGTAGACGGCGACGCTGGCGATACCGGCGTCCGAGCAGGCCCTGGCGACGCGGACGGCGATTTCCCCGCGGTTGGCGATGAGCACCTTGCGCACTGTGGCTCCCTTCTTGAACCTCGATGAGTTTATGGATTCCTGGGCGGTACCGGCGAGTAGCCCCGGGTTGTGAACTATCCCACACGCTCGGTGATGGGATTCCCCGCCGCCGGGACGGGGTTGAGAACGACTGCGCAGGTGGTGGCCGGTGCGCTCGGACGGGGGTGGTCGACGGTGGGTGACCACGGGGCGGCGTGGCGGGTCGGTGGGATGGGACACACCTTCCGCCGCCCGCTCATGCCGCGGTGCTGCCGGCCGGTGCCGCGGCGGTCGGGCGGCGGAGCGCCGCGGCCGTCACGTCGGCGACCGGCTCGACCATGTCCGGCCCGTACGCGTCCGGGTTGACCACCCGCAGAACGAGGGCGAAGGTGCCGTTCCGGCCGTGCTCGCGGGCCAGTTCGCGGTGGTGCGCGACCAGGTAGCGCACGCCCGCCTGGTTGGCCGTGCCGGTCTGGCCGGAGATCAGGAACACCGGGCGGCCGCCCTCCGGGGTGGCGATCCGGGCCAGCAGGACGTGGGTCCGGTCGGGCTCGGCGGTGAAGTCCCGGTCGCCGACCACGATCACGTTGCTGCCCGGGCCCGGACCGGAGGTGACCAGCACACCCGGCAGGCCCCAGGCCAGGTGGGCGGCCATCCGCTCGTTGCTGACCGGACCGCCCAGGCACAGCTCGGTCTTGGCGCCCAGGCCGCGGTGCGCGGCGTCGTGGGCGACCAGCTCGGGCCGGGCACCGCACTCCTCGACCAGCCCGGCCAGCCACATCAGGGCGTAGGCGTCCCGGCGGGTCACGGTGTTGGCGTGCGAGCCCGTCCCGACGCTGCGGGGCACCACGATCAGGCACTCGCTGCCGGCCGGGAGCCCGAAGAACTCCCGTACCCGCTCGACCTTCCGGCGCCGCCGCAGGGCCTGGGCCAGCCAGCCGAGCCCGGCGCTGATGGCACTGGCCACCAGGCCGAGCACCACGTTGAGCACGTTGTCGGTCATCGCCCGCGTTCCCCTCCCCGTTCGAACGCCGGTCAGCTTAGAGGCCAACCGGATGGAGTGGCAGGTCAGTTGGTCCACAGATCGGTGATGCGGACGTCCAGGTCGGCGAGCAGCCGGCGCAGCAGCGGCAGGGACAGGCCGATGACGTTGCCCGGGTCGCCGTCGATGCCGTCGACGAACGGCGCCGAGCGGCCGTCCAGGGTGAACGCCCCGGCCACGTGCAGCGGTTCGCCGGAGGCGACGTAGGCGGCCACCTCCGCGTCGTCCGGGGTGCCGAAGCGGACGGTGGTGGAGGCGGTCGCCGAGGACTGCCGGCCGGTCGCGGTGTCGATCACGCAGTGGCCGGTGCGCAGCACCCCGGCGCGGCCGCGCATGGACTGCCAGCGGGCCAGCGCCTCGGTGGCGTCGGCCGGCTTGCCGAGGGCCAGGCCGTCCAGTTCCAGGACGGAGTCGCAGCCGATCACCAGCTCGCCGCCGGTCAGTTCGGCGGCGACGGCCTTCGCCTTGGCCTCGGCCAGGACGAGGGCGAGCTCGCCGGGGGTGGCGGCGGTGATCGCGTCCTCGTCGACGCCGCTGACCACCACGCGCGGGTCGAGCCCCGCCTGGCGCAGCAGCCCGAGGCGGGCGGGGGAGGCGGAAGCGAGGACGAGGGAGCGCTGGTCGGTCATGCCCACCAGGGTAGGGGGTGGGTGGTTGAGCCGTTCTAGTGAACGGCTCAGGTGAAGTACCGGCTGACCATGATCAGTACGGCACCCACCAGCACGATCGCGGCGAGCACCTTGCCGGCCCGCTGCATCCGCTCCTGCATGCGACGGGCCTCGGGCGAGGGCCCGTCCTCGGGGTCTGACCAGAGCACCCGTCCAGAGTGCGGTGCGGGTGGGCCCGGCCGCCTGAGTATCCGTACTCAGGTTTCGGGCACAGCGGGCACAGCGGGCGAGCGACCGGGCGAGTCGTGGGGGGGGGGGGGGGGGGGGGGGAAAGCCCCCCCCCCCCCCCCCCTCCACGCGGTCAACTCAGCGCGCCCAGCCCGAGGTCCGCCAGGCGTTGACGCCCGGGTGGACGGCGGGGCGGAGCAGCCGGGAGCGGTCGTTCCAGGGGGAGGCCGGGCCGACACCGGCCAGGCGCGCCGCCTCGGCGGCGGCCTGCGCGGTGGCGGCCCGGGCCTGGACCACCGCCAGGACGGTGGCGAGCTCCTCGGGGGTCGGCTGCCCGTGCAGCACGTGGATCGGGGACATGGCTGGTTCTCTCCCGAGAGGGGTGGTGCCTACAGGGGGATGTTGCCGTGCTTCTTGGGCGGCAGCACCTCGCGCTTGCCGCGCAGCGCCCGCAGGCCCCGGACGATGTGCCGGCGGGTCTCGCTCGGGGCGATCACCGCGTCGACGTAGCCGCGCTCGGCGGCCAGGTACGGGTTCAGCAGGGTGTCCTCGTACGAGGCGATCAGCTCGGCCCGCTTCTCCTCGACGGTGCCGGCCGCCTCGGCCTCGGCGATCTCCCGGCGGTGCAGGATGTTGACCGCGCCCTGGGCGCCCATCACCGCGATCTGCGCGGTCGGCCAGGCCAGGTTGAGGTCGGCGCCCAGGTGCTTGGAGCCCATGACGTCGTACGCGCCGCCGAAGGCCTTGCGGGTGATCACGGTGATCAGCGGGACGGTCGCCTCGGCGTAGGCGTAGATCAGCTTGGCGCCGCGGCGGATGATGCCGTCCCACTCCTGCTCGGTGCCGGGCAGGAAACCGGGCACGTCCACGAAGGTCAGCACCGGGATGTTGAAGGAGTCGCAGGTGCGGATGAACCGCGCGGCCTTCTCGCTGGCGTTGATGTCCAGGCAGCCGGCCAGGTCCATCGGCTGGTTGCCGACGATGCCGACCGGGTGGCCCTCGACCCGGCCGAAGCCGGTGATGATGTTGCCCGCGTACAGCGGCTGGGTCTCCAGGAACTCGCCGTCGTCGACGACGTGCTCGATCACCTTGCGCATGTCGTACGGCTGGTTCGCCGAGTCCGGGACGATGGCGTCGAGTTCGAGGTCCTCGTCGGTGACCGAGAGATCGGCCTGCTCCGGGTAGGACGGCGGGTCGCTCAGGTTGTTGGAGGGCAGGTACGACAGCAGGTTCTTGACGTACTCGATCGCCTCCTTCTCGTCCGAGGCCAGGTAGTGGGCGTTGCCGGACTTGGTGTTGTGGGTGCGGGCGCCGCCCAGCTCCTCCATGCCGACGTCCTCGCCGGTCACCGTCTTGATCACGTCCGGACCGGTGATGAACATGTGCGAGGTCTGGTCGGCCATCACCACGAAGTCGGTGATCGCGGGGGAGTAGACCGCGCCGCCCGCGCAGGGGCCCATGATCAGCGAGATCTGCGGGATGACCCCGGAGGCGTGCACGTTGCGGCGGAAGATCTCGCCGTACAGGCCGAGCGAGACCACGCCCTCCTGGATCCGGGCGCCGCCGGAGTCGTTGATGCCGATGACCGGGCAGCCGGTCTTCAACGCGAAGTCCATCACCTTGACGATCTTCTCGCCGAAGACCTCGCCGAGCGAACCGCCGAAGACGGTGAAGTCCTGGGCGAAGACGGCGACCTGGCGGCCGTCGACGGTGCCGTAGCCGGTCACCACGCCGTCACCGTACGGGCGGTTCTTCTCCTGGCCGAAGTTGGTCGAGCGGTGCCGGGCGAACTCGTCGAACTCGACGAAGGAGTCCTCGTCGAGCAGCTCAAGGACCCGCTCCCGGGCCGTCTGCTTGCCCTTGGCGTGCTGCTTCTCCACGGCCTTGGACGAGCCGGAGTGCACCGCCTCGTCCAGCCTGCGCCGCAGGTCGGCCAGCTTCCCGGCGGTGGTGTGGGGGTCGTACGGCGCCTCGGTCATCCGGTGGCTCTCCCTGATCATGGGCCGCGACCTGTTCGATCGCGCGGGCCGGGATCGGGGGCTCGCGCACGAGGGCAGGGCGGCGCTGCGAACTACCGCTGCGTAGCGTAACCAGCGCGCAGGGCGATGCGGCACGTCCTGGCGTTATGGTCATCGACACAGTGTGTCAACGGGCGTTCTGCGGGACGATGGGGCGGACTGCGCCTCTGCGGCCCGTCCTGCCACGGGCCGGTCCACGTCCTAGGGTGGCCACCATGACCGCACCCGAGACCCCCCGCCGCAGCGGACTGCGCGGCTTCGGCCGCACCGGACCGTCCCCCTGGACCGACCTGGACCGGCCGCCGCTGGACCAGGAGGCGCTGCGCCGCGACCTGGTCGTCCCGGGCGGGCTCTGGACCTCGCTGGACGTCGTCACCGAGACCGGCTCGACCAACAGCGACCTCGCCGAGCGGGCCCGCGCCGGCGCCCCGCAGGGCGCGGTGCTGGTCGCCGAGGCGCAGAGCGCCGCGCGCGGGCGGCTGGACCGGCAGTGGACCGCCCCGGCCCGCTCCGGACTGTTCCTGTCCTTCCTGCTGCGCCCGGAGGAGGTTCCGGTCGAGCGGTACGGCTGGCTGCCGATCCTGGTCGGGGTCGCCGCCGCCAGCACCCTCGACCAGGTGGCCGGGGTCGAGGTCGGACTGAAGTGGCCCAACGACCTCCAAACCGAGATCGACGGCGCGGAGCGCAAGCTCGGCGGCATCCTCACCGAGCTGAGCGGCGGCGCGGTGGTGGTCGGGATGGGCCTCAACGTCTCGCTGCGCACCGCGGAACTGCCCGTCCCCACCGCCGCCTCGCTCGCGCTGGCCGGCGCCGCCACCACCACCGACCGCTCGGTCCTGCTGCGCGCCCTGCTGCGCGAGTTCGCCGGGCTCTACCGGGAGTGGACGGCCGCCGCCGGGGACCCGCACGCCAGCGACCTGCTGCGTGCGTACGCGGACCGCTGCAGCACCCTCGGCCGGCAGGTCAAGGTGCACCTGCCGGGCGACCGCGAGCTGGTCGGCGAGGCGGTCGCGATCGACGGCGACGGCCGCCTGGTGGTCCGCACCGCGGACGGCGCACGCCGGGCGGTCGGCGCGGGGGACGTGGTCCACGTCCGCCCCGAGCCGCGCTGAACGGCAGTCTTCACCTCTCCTTGACTCGGGCGGATGCCCCGGATCACGCGATTCCGTGCGAACATTCCACCTGGCAGCGGTGTGAGGCGCGCCACTGTCCGCCCGGGTGGCGGACGGTGCGCCCGGACAGGTAGGACACGAGGCAAGTGCGGCGACCGCACGGGGACGGACCGGTGGCAGAGGACGGCAACGGCGGGACGGCGGGCAGCCACGACCCCACGGTCGCGCTCGAACTGGAACGCCTGATCCTGGACGCACCACGCCGCTACACCCCGTACCAGGCCGCGCGTGCCGCCGACGTCCCGATGGAGCTGGCCACCCGCTTCTGGCGGGCCATGGGCTTCCCCGACATCGGCCAGTCCCGGGCACTCACCGACGGCGACGTGATCGCGCTGCGGCGGCTGGCCGGACTGGTCGAGTCCGGGCTGCTCAGCGAGTCGATGGCGATCCAGGTGGCCCGCTCCACCGGCCAGACCACGGCCCGGCTGGCCGGCTGGCAGATGGACACCTTCCTGGAGAACCTCACCCAGGCCGTCGAGCCCGGACTGACCCGCGCCGACGTCGCGTACCCGCTGGTCGAACTGCTGCTGCCGGAGCTGGAGCAGTTCCTGGTGTACGTCTGGCGGCGCCAACTGGCCGCCGTCACCGGCCGGGTCGTGCAGGCCGCCGAGGACCACGAGATCACCAGCGGGCGGCTCGCGGTGGGCTTCGCGGACCTGGTCGGCTTCACCCGGCTGTCCCGGCGGCTGGAGGAGGAGGAACTCGGCGAGCTGGTCGAGACCTTCGAGAACACCTGCTCCGACCTGATCGCCGGGCAGGGCGGCCGGGTGATCAAGACCCTGGGCGACGAGATCCTCTACGTCTCCGAGGACCCGGCCACCGCCGCCGAGATCGCGCTCAGCCTGATCGACGCCCTCGCCGAGGACGAGACCATCCCGGCGCTGCGGGTCGGCATGGCCTTCGGGACGGTCACCCAGCGGATGGGCGACGTCTTCGGCACCACCGTGAACCTGGCCAGCCGGCTCACCTCGATCGCCCCCAAGGACGCGGTGCTGATCGACGGCGAGTTCGCCGCCGCCCTGGAGCAGAACGGCAGCGTCGCCCCCGCCGACTCGGAGGGGCCGGGCCTGGCCGAGGCGCTGTCGGTGGCGGCCGGGATGCCCGCCTCCGGGCTGCCGGTGCCTGGACCGGACACGGGGGCGCGGTTCCACCTCCAGCCGATGTGGCGGCGGCCGGTGCGGGGGCTGGGGCTGGTGGAGCCGTGGCTGCTGTCGCGGCGGATGAAGTCGGAGTAGCCGGAGCGGTCGGAGTGGGCTGGTCGGAGTGGGCTGGGCCGGGCGGGGCGTTCGGTGGGCCCGGCCGGGGGTGCTTCGGGTGGCCGAACGGTTGAAGGCCGTACGGTCCGCTGCGGGTCCATCCGGGCAAACGGGGCATAACCGAACTAAATCGCCATAGTCTTGGTGCAAGCGGCCGACGGGTGCGGCCGACCGGTGGGGGTCCGGTAGGACCGAGCACAGGGAGCGAGGCGAGCCGGTGAGCAGTGAGGCGACCATGACGGACCGCGGCTGTGACTGCGAGGGCCCGCACCGCGCCGACCCGCTGCCCGACCTGCGGCTCCAGTCCGTGGTCGAACTCGCCCAGGACATGGCCGGGGCACTCACCCCGCTGGAGGCCGTCCGGGCCGCCGCCGCCCGGGCCACCGAGGCGCTCGGCGCCACCATGGCCGCCGTCTCGGTCTGGGACCGCGAGTCCGGCCGCCTCCGGGTCCTGGTCAACCACGGTGAACTCGCCCCCGGCGAGGAGGAACTGCCGCAGGACGAGTCCTACCCGGTCGCCGACTTCCCGGAGATCGTCACCTATCTGGAGGAACGCTGGACCACCGGGCGGCTGCCCCGCGCCTGGCTCCAGACCGCCGAGAACGACGAGCCGCACGCCGGGCACGCCCACCCGACCGCCGGCGCGTACTGCCAGGAGCGCGCCGCCGCACTGCGCCGGCGCGGCCGGGCCTGCTGCGTGGTCGCGCCGATCGTGCTGCACGGGCAGGCCTGGGGCGAGCTCTACCTCGCCCGATCCGTCGGCCTGCCGGTCTTCAACCAGGCCGACGCCGACTACGCGACCCTGCTCGCCGCCCAGATCTCGGCCGGCCTCGCCCAGACCGAACGCCTCGCCGACCTGCGCCGACTCGCCTTCTCCGACCCGCTCACCGGCCTCGCCAACCGGCGGGCCGTCGACGCCCGGCTGGAGAGCGCGCTGGAGGCCCACAACCGGGACAACACCGTGGTCTCGCTGGTGGTCTGCGACGTCAACGGGCTCAAACGGGTCAACGACCAGCTCGGCCACGAGATGGGCGACCGGCTGCTGGAACGCTTCGCCCACCAGCTCTCGCTGGCCGCCGCCAAACTGCCCGGCAGCCTGGCCGCCCGGCTCGGCGGCGACGAGTTCTGCCTGCTCGCCGAAGGACAGAAGGCCGACGAAGTGGTCGCCGTCGCCGAGGAGCTCTGCGCCCGGGCCCTCGCCCTCGCCGAGGGCGAGGGGGTCGCCTGCGGCGTCGCCTCCACCGGGGACTCCATCGGGCCGGTCACCACCCCCGACCGGCTCTTCCGACTCGCCGACGCCGCCCAGTACCGGGCCAAGGCCGCCCGCGCCGCCCACCCCGTCGTCGCCGGACGCAGCCACGGCCCCGGCTTCTCGCCCGACCCCACCGTGCTGCTCGCCGACGCCGCCGACCCCCACCACCGCGCCGACGGCCGCCGCGGGCCCGGCGGCCGGGCCGGCACCGCCGACCGGCGGCGGTTCCGCGGCGCCGCCCACAGCGCCGACCCCGGGCAACTGCTCACCGCCGTCCTCTCCGCCCTCGACCAGGCCGCGGCCGCCCGGGCCGTCCACCCGGCCGACACCCTCGGCAAACTGGTCGTCGTCGCCGAGACCTCCGCCCGGCTGCTCGACGCGGTCGGCTGGTGGGTCTCGTACGTGCCACCCGGCTCCCAGCTGATGCGCACCGCCCAGCACGCCGTCTACCGGATGACCAGCGGACCCAGCAGCACCCGGGCCGAGACCCAGCGGGCCCAGATCGAGGCGCCCGACGCGGTGTTCGACCTCCGGCACTACCCGATGACCCGGCGGGCCGTCCGCGGCGGTGCGTTCGCGCTCCGCGCGGGGGCGGCGGGGAACGACCCGGCGGAGGAGGCGATGCTCGTGGTCTCCGGGTACCGGGGGATGGTCGCGGCGGGCGGGCAGAACGCGGCGGGGGGCTGGTTGCTGGAGCTCTTCGCGGATGATGCGACGTTGCCGTTGGGGCAGGTGGCTTGTGCGTTGCGGGCTTTGGTGGCGGTGGGGGTGGCGGGGGCTGCGTCGCCGCCGGTGGTGTGAGGGGGGCCGCTGCGCGGGGCTGGGGTGTGGGGGTGGGCTTTCGGGAGGGTGGGTGGGTCCGGGGGCGGTTCCGAGGGTGGGCGCTCCGGGGGCTGGATGATTTTCGGACCGCCGACCCTGTGGGCACATGGTCGGGCGCCGTTGGCGGTCTGAAAATCACCCGTCACGCCCCCTTCCGCACCCACCCCCTCCACCGCCCCCTCCCGCAGCGCGTCCCTCTCGCCTTGGTCGGGTGAGGGGGAGGTGGGTGGTTGGTGTGGGTGGGGTGGTGCGGGTTGGTTGAGGGGTCTTGCCAGCGCGGTTGTGTCGGGATGTGCCGGTTCGGTGACTGGGGGGTTGCGGGTGGGTCGCGGGGTGGGGGGTGGGGTGCCGTGGCGGGGTGGGGTGGTGGGAAGGTGGCGGGGTTGAGCGGGAGTGGGGGCGACGGTGGGCGGACGGCTGGTGGGCGCGGCGGTGGCCGGGGTGCTGGTGTTCGGGGGCGGGGTGGCGGTGGCCTCGCCGGCTTCGGCCGTGCCGGTGGTGCGGCCGACGGCGTCGGCGGGGGGAACCGGGGCCGGGCGGGCGCATCCGGTGCGGACCGGGCTGAGGGCGCACCAGATCACCGAGCACTCCGCGGTTTCGCGGCACAAGCGCACGGCCCGGCGCAGTGTGGTCGGCCGGGTGCTCGACGCGGTGTTCGGGTGGTTCGCGCTCGTCGCGCTGGGGGTGCTGCTGGCCGTGGTGGTGCTGGTGTACGCGCTCAGGCGTGGGCGGCAGGCGGGTTGAGGGCCCGTAGGGCGGCGTCGACCAGGCGGTCGGCGTGCTCGTGGGTGAGCGGGCCGAGCCGGTACTGCCAGCGGTAGTAGATCGGGCCGTAGAGCAGTTCGACGGCGAGGTCGAGGTCGGCGTCGGGGGCGAGTTGGCCCGCCTCGCGGGCGGTGCGGAGGCGGTCGCGGGTGACCTCCAGCAGTGGGTCCAGCAGGCGGGTGCGGTACTCGGCGTGCAGCGCCGGGTCGTTGAGGATCTCGGCGATGATGGCGCGGTAGGTGCGGTCGGCGCCCGGGTCGGTGAGTTCGTCGCTGGTGGGGCGCAGGACGGCCCGGAGGTCGGCGGCGAGGTCGCCGGTGTCGGGGAGTGCGAGGCCGCCCTCCTGCTGGTTGACGGCGAGGAAGGCGTCGAAGACGACGGCTCCCTTCGAGGGCCACCACCGGTAGATGGTCTGCTTGCCGACGCCGGCCCGGGCGGCGATCGCCTCGATGGTCAGCTTGCCGTAGCCGATCTCGGCGATGAGTTCGGTGGTGGCGGCGAGGACGGCGGCGCGGGCGCGCTCGCTGCGGCGGGCGGGGTCGGGGGCGGTTCTGGAGGCCATGGAAAAAGTCTAGGCGAGGTGGCGAGACGAGACGTATTGTCTTGGAAGCGAGACGGGACGTCTCGTCTTGTTCTTTGGAGGTGACTGTGAACCGCCCTGCACACATCCTGATGGTCTCCGTCCCGGCGCACGGACATGTCAATCCCAGCCTCGCGGTGATCACCGAGCTGGTCGCCCGGGGGCACCGGGTCAGCTACGTCAACGACCCGTCCTTCCGCGGGATCGTCGAGGCCACCGGCGCGGAGTTCGTCCCCTATCCGAGTGCGTTGCCGCTCGCGGACGACCCGGCCGGCTGGCCGGAGGAGCCGGTGGCGATCCAGGACGTGTTCCTGGACGACACGCTGGCGATGTGGCCCGTGCTGCTGGAGGCGTTCGAGGGCGACCGGCCCGACCTGGTGCTCTACGACATCGCGGGCTTCGCCGGGCGGGCGTTCGGCGAGCGGCTGGGGGTGCCGGTGGTGCAGCTGTCCTCCAGCTTCGTGGGCTGGGACGACATCGAGGGGGAGCTGGCCGAGGTCTTCGAGGCGATCCGCAACGGCCCCGGCGGCCCCGAGCACTACCGCCGGTTCGGTGCGTGGCTGGCCGGGGCCGGCGCGGTGGAGCGTGACGTGGAGGCCTTCAAGAACCGCCCCGAGCGGTGCATCGCGCTCGTCCCGCGTGCGCTCCAGCCCCATGCGGACCGGGTCGACGAGCGGCGGTTCAGCTTCGTCGGCCCCTGCTTCGGCGACCGCTCCCACCAGGGGCGGTGGGAGCGCCCGGCGGAGGCCGAGAAGGTGCTGCTGGTCTCGCTGGGCTCGGCCTTCACCGATCGGCCGGCCTTCTACCGGGCCTGCGTCGAGGCCTTCGGCGACCTGCCCGGCTGGCACGTCGTGCTCCAGGTCGGCAAGCACACCGACCTGGCGGAGTTGGGGGACGTGCCGGACACCGTGGAGGTGCACCGGTGGGTGCCGCAGCTGTCGGTGCTCGCCCAGGCGGATGCCTTCGTCACCCACGCGGGCATGGGCGGTTCCAGCGAGGGGCTGTTCCACGCCCTGCCGATGATCGCGGTGCCGCAGGCCGCCGACCAGTTCGCCAATGCGGACGCGCTGGTGGGTCTCGGCGTCGCCCGTCGGCTGGACACGGAGGAGGCCACCGCGCCGGCGCTGCGCGGCGCCCTGCTGGAGCTGGTCGGGGATCCGGCGGTGGGTGAGCGGCTGGCGGTGCTGGCCGCCGCCGGTCGGGCCGAGGGGGGTACGGCGCGGGCGGTGGACCTGATCGAGGCCGAGTTGAAGGGGTAGGGCGGCCCCGGGCGTGCGGTCGGGACCGGGGCGGCGGAGAATCCGGATGGCGAGCAGCTGTTGTCATATCTTCATTCACCTGGTGTGATTATGTATATGGATATGCACAGTGCTGTGGCCCCCGACGCTCCGCTGGTCCAGGTCGGCAAGGCCGACGTCAGTGCGGAGGACGTGCTGGCCGTCGCCCGGGGCAACGCCCGGGTCGAGATCGGCCCCGACGCGCTCGCCGAGATGGCGGCCGCCCGCGCCCGGATCGACGCCCTCGCGGCCGAACCGCGCCCCGTCTACGGCGTGTCGACCGGCTTCGGCGCCCTCGCCGTCCGGCACATCAGCCCCGAACTGCGCGCCCAGCTGCAGCGCTCACTGGTGCGCTCGCACGCCGCCGGGATGGGCCCGGCGGTCGAGCGCGAGGTGGTCCGCGCGCTGATGTTCCTGCGGATGAAGACCCTGGCCTCCGGCCGCACCGGCGTCCGCCCGCTGGTCGCGCAGACCATGGCCGCCCTGCTCAACGCGGGCATCACCCCCGTGGTCCGCGAGTTCGGCTCGCTCGGCTGCTCCGGCGACCTCGCGCCGCTGTCGCACTGCGCCCTGGTGCTGATGGGCGAGGGCACCGCCACCGGCCCGGACGGCGAGGAGAAGCCGGTCGCCGAGCTGCTGGCCGCCGCCGGGATCGAGCCGGTCGAGCTGCTGGAGAAGGAGGGCCTGGCCCTCATCAACGGCACCGACGGCATGCTCGGCATGCTGGTGATGGCCATCGCCGACCTCCAGCGGCTGTTCACCACCGCCGACATCACCGCCGCGATGAGCCTGGAGGCGCTGCTCGGCACCGACAAGGTGCTCGCCCCCGAGCTGCACGCCCCGATCCGCCCGCACCCGGGCCAGGCGCTCAGCGCCGCCAACATGCTCGCCGTGCTCAAGGGCTCCGGCCTCACCGGCCACCACCAGGACGACGCGCCGCGGGTCCAGGACGCCTACTCGATCCGCTGCGCCCCGCAGGTCGCCGGAGCCGGCCGGGACACCCTGGCGCACGCCCAGCTGGTCGCCTCGCGCGAGCTCGCCGCCTCGGTGGACAACCCGGTGGTGCTGCCGGACGGCCGGGTGGAGTCCAACGGCAACTTCCACGGCGCACCGGTCGCCTACGTGCTGGACTTCCTCGCCATCGCCGCCGCCGACCTCGGCTCGATCTCCGAGCGCCGCACCGACCGGCTGCTCGACAAGGCCCGCTCGCACGGCCTGCCCGCCTTCCTGGCCGACGACCCCGGCGTGGACTCCGGCCTGATGATCGCCCAGTACACCCAGGCGGCGCTGGTCAGCGAGAACAAGCGGCTCGCCGTCCCGGCCTCGGTCGACTCGATCCCGTCCTCCGCGATGCAGGAGGACCACGTGTCGATGGGCTGGTCGGCCGCCCGCAAGCTGCGCCAGGCCGTCGACAACCTCGGCCGGATCCTGGCCGTCGAACTGACCGCCTCGGCCCGCGCGCTGGAGATCCGTCAGCAGGCCGACTCGACCGGCCGGGTCGCCCCGGCCACCGCGGCCGCGATGGCCGCCGCCCGCGAGGCGGGGGTCGGCGGCGCGGGCCGGGACCGCTTCCTCTCGCCGGACCTGGAGGCCGCCGCCGCGCTGGTCGCCTCCGGGGACCTGGTGCGGGCGGTGGAGCGGGTCACCGGGCCGCTGGCCTGACGTGTTCCGGGAGCGGGGCGGCCGGGGCTCAGTCCCAGTCGTCCCGCGACCGGCGGCCGCCGCGGTCGTCCCGGTCGCGGCGGTTGCCCAGTGCGGCGGCGAAGTTGACCCCGGCGATGCCCGCCCAGCAGGCCAGCAGCCCGGCGAAGCCGCCGCTGCCGGGGCTGCTCGCGATCGCGGTCAGCGGGATGCCGAAGGCCAGCGAGATCACCGCCAGCCGGTTGCCGGACCGGCCGGGGGTCCAGCCGCGGCGCGCACGGTCCCGGCCGCGGTAGCCGGGCTCGTAGCCGTCGACGTCCATCCGCGCGGCCACCGAGCGCTCCACCCGGGCGTCCAGACGGGCGTCGAGGCGCTTCATGAAGGAGTCGAGGAGCTCGTCCTCGTAGTCCTTGCCGAGCTCCTTGCGGGCCTGAAGGGTGGCGTCGAGGTCGCGCCGCAGTTCGTCCTGGCGAGTGTCCATGCCAGTAGCGTGGCGCCGCCGTCCGGCCCGGTCCATCCGTTCGCGGGGGGAATCCGGGCGGGCTCAGGGAGAAATCAGGGTTACCCCGAGGCCGCGCCCGGGAGGTCCGCTCGTCGGCGTGCGCTGTCCGGGACGCCGTCCGAACCGTGGGACGTCTCATGAAGCGTCCCGTCGTACGAGACGTCTTTGCCAGCGGCGGCGCTCTGCTGCACAGTCGTCGTCCGAACCGCACGCATCCGGAGGTACCGCTGATGACCGCCACCGACGAGGCCGGCACCGTCGGTCCCTCCGCCCGGCTGCTCCAGCTGTTCGAGGGCCACCGGCTGACCCCCACCCAGCGGCGGATCGCCCACTCGCTGGTCCGGCACGCCAACGAGGCCCCGTTCCTGTCCAGCGTCGAGGTCGCCGAACTCGCCGGGGTCAGCCAGCCCTCCGTCACCCGCTTCGCCGTCGCCCTCGGGTACGACGGCTACCCGGCGCTGCGCAAGCAGTTGCGCGAACTCGGCGCCGGCGAGCCCGCCGCGCCCGAGACCCCGGACGACGCGGTGCGCAACGAGCACCAGCAGGCCGTCCTCGCCGAGATCGCCCACCTGCGCCACCTCGCCGAGCTGCTCGCCGACCCCGAACCGATCACCCGGGCCGCCCGGCTGCTCGCCGCCTCCCGCCCGCTGCCGGTGCTCGGCCTGCGGGCCGCCTCGGCCCAGGCCCGCGGCTTCGCGTACTTCGCGGCCAAGGTGCACCCGGACATCCGGCTGCTGGACGAGGGCGGCAGCATGCTCGCCGACCGGCTGGAACAGGCCAGTGCGGCGGGAGCCACCGCGCTGCTCTGCTTCGCACTGCCGCGCTACCCGCGGGAGTTGATGGACGCCCTGGTGGTGGCCCGGGACTGCGGGCTGACCGTGCTCACCGTCGCGGACAGTGCCTTCTCGCCGGTCGCCAAGCTCTCCGACCTGATGCTGCCGGCCGCCGTCGGCACCGGGCTGGTCTTCGACACCGCCTGCGCGCCGATGATGCTCGGCCGGGTGCTGCTGCAGAGCATGTGCGACGAACTCCCGGGCGCGGAAGCCAGGTTGGAGGCGATCGAGCAGTCCGCGGCGGCCCGGGGCCTGTTCTTGGAGTAGGCGCGGCCTGGAGTAGGGACAGCCTGGAGTAGGGACAGCCCGGAGTGGGCGCGGCCCGGAACAACGGCCGAAGGACTACTCGTCACGAAGCCGGGCATCCCCTAGTGCAGGGGGTGCCGCCCATGCGCGTGATCCACGAGATGAAGTTCGTCGCCCGCCTGGCCTCGGGTGCCGACGAATGGTCCTGCCCCGCCTGCGGACGCCGCGTCACCCTGCGGCGCCTGCCCGAACCCGAACTGACCGTCCTCGACCCGGGCGACGAGTCCGCCGTGCACGTGGGCGTCATCGAACCCGACGCCCGTGCCACGGCGGCCGCCGAGAAGTACGGCCTCGGCCCCGTCCAGAACGTCCCCCGCCCACCGTCCCCGCCCGCCCCCGACGCCGCGGACCGCCGCTGGCTCGCCGAGATCGGCATCGACTGGGACGGCGGCGACGCGGCGGCGTGAGTCAGCGGCGAGGGGCGTAGAGCGGGAGGCCGGAGGTGTCCAGCTCGGCGGGCAGGGGTGCGGGCAGTGGGACGGGCTCGCCGTACTTGCCGTGCAGGACGCCTCGATATTCGCCGTCGCGAGGGTGGGTGTAGAGCGTCCAGGTGCCCGTGCGGGGGTCGACCGCGAGCAGGACCTGTACGCCCGCGATCGCGTACCAGCTGGTCTTGGCTGTGATGGGACTGACTCGCTCGGAGGTGGAGTTGACCTCCACGGCGAGCTCGACGTCGTGCGGGTCTGCCAGCCATTCATCGTCGTCCTCCCAGTTGCGCGGCAGGGCGACGAGGTCGGGTGTGGCGTAGTCCTCCGCATCGTCGGGCATGGTGATCGACGAGACCCCGTAGGCGCCCAGGCTTTCGGGGAGCTCGGCGTCGGTGCTGGGCCGAGTGGCTGGTGTTCGCCCGGGTTCAGGCTAGCGCGCCAAGTCGGCCGGTGCCGTTGCTGATCGGATTGTTTCAGGGTCTGGTCGAAAGCCGGTTGTTTAGTTATATTCAGCCGAGCAGAACTTGAATGAATCCATCCGCAGGGAGGCCGGGACATGGTGCAGCAGCAGACGAGCGGGCCGCGCGAGGTGCGTGCGGCGCGCGGGACGGGGCTCACGACGCAGGGGTGGCAGCAGGAGGCTGCCCTGCGGATGCTGATGAACAACCTCGACCCCGAGGTGGCCGAGCACCCGTCGAAGCTGGTGGTGTACGGCGGCACCGGCAAGGCCGCGCGGGACTGGCGCTCCTTCGACGCCATGGTGCGGACGCTGCAGGGGCTCAAGCAGGACGAGACCATGCTGGTCCAGTCCGGGCGGCCGGTCGGCGTGATGCAGACCCACGAGTGGGCGCCGCGCGTGCTCATCGCCAACTCCAACCTGGTCGGCGACTGGGCGAACTGGGAGGAGTTCCGCCGGCTGGAGAGCCTCGGGCTCACCATGTACGGCCAGATGACCGCCGGCTCCTGGATCTACATCGGCACCCAGGGCATCCTCCAGGGCACCTACGAGACCTTCGCCGCCGTCGCCAACAAGCGCTTCAACGGCACCCTGGAGGGCACCATCACCCTCACCGCCGGTCTCGGCGGGATGGGCGGCGCCCAGCCGCTGGCCGTCACCATGAACGGCGGCGTGGCGATCTGCATCGACTGCGACCCGTCCCGGATCTCGCGTCGGATCGAGCACCGCTACCTGGACGTCGAGGCCAAGGACCTCGGCCACGCGCTGGAGCTCGCCACCGCCGCCCGCGACAAGAAGCAGCCGCTCTCCATCGGCCTGCTGGGCAACGCCGCCGAGCTGTTCCCGCAGCTGCTCGCGATGGACGCCCCGATCGACATCGTCACCGACCAGACCAGCGCCCACGACCCGCTGAGCTACCTGCCGATCGGCGTCGACTTCGACGACATGGCGGACTACGCGGCCGCCAAGCCCGCCGAGTTCACCACCCGCTCGCGCGAGTCGATGGCCCGGCACGTCGAGGCCATGGTCGGCTTCCTGGACCGCGGCGCCGAGGTCTTCGACTACGGCAACTCGATCCGCGGCGAGGCCCAGCTGGCCGGCTACGACCGCGCCTTCGCCTTCCCCGGCTTCGTCCCGGCGTACATCCGCCCGCTGTTCTGCGAGGGCAAGGGCCCGTTCCGCTGGGCGGCCCTGTCCGGTGACCCGCAGGACATCTACAAGACCGACAAGGCCGTCCTCGACCTCTTCCCGGAGAACGAGTCGCTGGCCCGCTGGATCAAGCTGGCCCAGGAGAAGGTGCACTTCCAGGGCCTGCCCGCGCGCATCTGTTGGCTCGGCTACGGCGAGCGCGACAAGGCCGGCGAGCGCTTCAACGACATGGTGGCCTCCGGCGAGCTGTCCGCGCCGATCGTGATCGGCCGCGACCACCTGGACTGCGGCTCGGTGGCCTCCCCGTACCGCGAGACCGAGGCGATGCTGGACGGCTCGGACGCGATCGCCGACTGGCCGCTGCTCAACGCCATGGTCAACGTCGCCTCCGGCGCCTCCTGGGTGTCCATCCACCACGGCGGCGGCGTCGGCATCGGCCGCTCGATCCACGCCGGCCAGGTCACGGTGGCCGACGGTACGGCGCTCGCGGGCGAGAAGATCCGCCGCGTCCTCACCAACGACCCGGGCATGGGCGTCATCCGGCACGTGGACGCCGGCTACGACCGCGCGGTCGAGGTCGCCGACGAGCGCGGCGTGCGCGTTCCCATGGGTGAACTGTGAGCTCTTCGTTCAACGAGATGTGGGCGGAGCTGCTCCCCGTGGGCCGCTCCGCCGCCTCCGGCGGCTACCGCCGCTTCGCCTGGAACTCCGCCGACGCCGAGTGCCGGGCCTGGTTCGAGCAGCAGGCCCGCCACCGCGGCCTGACGTACGAGCTGGACCGCAACGGCAACCAGTGGGCCTGGCTGGGCGACCCGCACGGCCAGGGCGCGGTCGTCACCGGCTCGCACCTGGACTCCGTCCCGGACGGCGGCGCCTACGACGGCCCGCTCGGGGTGGTCTCCTCCTTCGCGGCGCTGGACGAACTGCGCGCCAGGGGAGCGGAGTTCACCAAGCCGCTGGCGATCGTCAACTTCGGTGACGAGGAGGGCGCCCGGTTCGGCGTGGCCTGCATCGGCTCCCGGCTGACCGCCGGGCTGCTGTCCCGCAGGGCCGCGTACGAGCTGCGCGACGCCGACGGCCTGCGGCTGCCCGACGCGATGGAGAAGGCCGGCTACGACCCGACCGCGATCGGCGCGGACGAGGAGCGGCTGTCCCGGATCGGCGCCTTCGTCGAACTCCACGTCGAGCAGGGCCGCTGCCTCACCGAGGAGCAGCCGGTCGGCGTGGCCGGGGCGATCTGGCCGCACGGCCGCTGGCGCTTCGACTTTCACGGCGAGGCCAACCACGCGGGCACCACCCGGATCGAGGACCGCCGCGACCCGATGCTGACCTACGCCAACACCGTGCTCGCCGCCCGCAAGAAGGCGAAGCTGGCGGGCGCGCTGGCCACCTTCGGCAAGGTCGCGGTCGAGCCCAACGGCACCAACGCGATCGCCTCGCTGGTGCGCGGCTGGCTGGACTCCAGGGCCGCCGACGAGCGCACCCTCACCGAGCTGGTCGCCGAGATCGAGCGGGCGGCCGCCGAGCGCGGCGAGCGCGACGGCGTCCGGGTCGAGCTGACCCGCGAGTCGTACACCCCCGTGGTGGACTTCGACGGCCCGCTGCGCGACCGGCTCGCCAAGCTGCTGGAGGCCCCGGTGCTGCCCACCGGCGCGGGACACGACGCCGGGATCCTGGCGTCCGCGATCCCGACCGCCATGCTGTTCGTGCGCAATCCCACCGGGGTCTCGCACTCCCCGGCCGAGCGCGCCGAGGAGGCCGACTGCCTGGCCGGGGTCGCCGCCCTCGCCGACGTACTGGAGGACCTGGCGTGTCATTGACCGCTTCGGTGACGTACTGGGCGCAGTACGCCTGGCTGCCGCACCACAACGGGCCGGTGGTCGAGCCGGACGTGCTGATCACCACCGGTGCCGACGGCCGGATCGCCGCCGTGACGCCGGACAGCGGGCCCTGCCCGCCCGGCGCCGTCCGGCTCGACGGACTGCTGCTGCCCGGCCAGGCCAACGCCCACTCGCACGCCTTCCACCGGGCGCTGCGCGGGCACGTCCAGGTCGGCTCCGGGACGTTCTGGACCTGGCGCGACACCATGTACCGGTTCGCCGGCGCGCTCGACCCGGACAGCTACCTGGAGCTCGCCACCGCCGTCTACGCCGAGATGGCGCTCGCCGGGATCAGTGCCGTCGGCGAGTTCCACTACCTGCACCACGCGCCCGGCGGCGCCCGCTACACCGACCCCAACGCGATGGGCGAGGCGCTGATCGAGGCCGCCGCCCGGGCCGGCATCCGGATCACCCTGCTGGACACCTGCTACCTGTCCGCCGGCTTCGGTGCCGAACCGACCCACCCGCAGCTGCGGTTCAGCGACGGCGACGCCGAGGCCTGGGCCGTCCGGGCGGACGCGCTCAAGCCGCGCGAGCACGCCCGGATCGGCGCCGCCATCCACTCCGTCCGGGCCGTTCCGGCCGAGCAGCTGGGCACCGTCGCGCACTGGTCGGCGACGCGCGGGGCGCCGCTGCACGTCCACCTGTCCGAGCAGACCGCGGAGAACGAGGCCTGCCTCGCCGCGCACGGCGTCACCCCGACCCGGCTGCTCGCAGACCACGGCGCGCTCGGCCCGCGCACCTCGGCCGTGCACGCCACCCACCTCACCGACGAGGACGTCGAGCTCCTCGCCGACTCCTCCACCACCGTCTGCATGTGCCCCACCACCGAGCGGGACCTCGCCGACGGCATCGGCCCGGCCCGCCGGCTCGCCTCGGCGGGCAGCCCGATCTCCCTGGGCAGCGACAGCCACGCGGTGATCGACCCGTGGGAGGAGGCCCGGGCGCTGGAGCTGGACGAGCGGCTGCGGACGCGCACCCGCGGCCACTGGACGGCGAACGCGCTGCTGCGGGCGGGTGGCGAGGACGGCCACGCCTCGCTCGGCTGGCCCGAGGCCGGCCGGATCGAGGCCGGGGCGCTCGCCGACTTCACGGCGATCGCGCTGGACTCGGTGCGTACGGCGGGGCCGCCGCCGCGGCTCGGCGCCGAGATCGCGGTGTTCGCGGCCTCGGCGGCGGACGTCCGGCACCTGGTGGTCGGCGGGCGGCACGTCGTCCGGGACGGCGTGCACCAGCTGGTGGCCGACGTGCCGGGGGCGCTGCGCTCGGCGATCGGCGCGCTGGACTACTGACTCCCCTGTTCGACCTCACGCGGAAGGCGTTGTCTTGAGCACCAGGACCACCTTGATCACGGGCATCGGCAGCCTGGTCACCAACGACCCCGGGCAGGGCACCGGGCCGCTCGGCCTGCTGGCCGACGCGGCCGTGGTGGTCGAGGGCGACACCGTCGCCTGGGTCGGCCCGGCGGCCCAGGCCCCGGCGGCGGACGAGCGCTTCGACGCCGAGGGCCGGGCGCTGCTGCCCGGCTTCGTCGACTCGCACGCCCACCTGGTGTTCGCCGGGGACCGTACGGCCGAGTTCAACGCCCGGATGTCCGGGCAGGCGTACAGCGCGGGCGGCATCCGCACCACGGTGGCGGCCACCAGGGCGGCGAGCGACGCCGAACTGGACGCCAACCTGGCCGGGTTCGTCCGGGAGGCGCTGCGGCAGGGCACCACCACCATCGAGTGCAAGTCCGGCTACGGGCTGACGGTCGAGGACGAGGCCCGGGCGCTGCGGATCGCGGCGACCTACACCCCGGAGACCACGTACCTGGGCGCGCACATCGTGGCCCCCGAGTACGCCGAGGACCCGGCGGGGTACGTGGAGCTGGTGACCGGCGAGATGCTGGACGCCTGTGCGCCGCACGCCCGTTGGGTGGACGTGTTCTGCGAGAAGGGCGCCTTCGACGGCGACCAGGCGCGGGCCGTCCTGACGGCGGGCATCGAGAAGGGCCTCACGCCGAGGGTGCACGCCAACCAGCTCACGTACGGGCCGGGCGTGCAGCTCGCGGTGGAGCTGGGGGCCGCCTCGGCGGACCACTGCACGCATCTGACGGACGAGGACGTGGCGGCGCTGGCGGGGTCGGCGACGGTGGCGACGCTGCTGCCGGGGGCGGAGTTCTCCACCCGGGCGGAGTACCCGAGCGGGCGCAGGCTGCTGGACGCGGGTGCGGTGGTGGCGCTGTCCACGGACTGCAACCCGGGCTCCAGCTTCACCAGTTCGATGGCGTTCTGCATTGCCGTGGCGGTGCGGGAGATGGGCATGACCCCGGACGAGGCGGTCTGGGCGGCCACGGCCGGCGGCGCCCACGCGCTGCGGCGCACCGACGTCGGGACGGTCACGGAGGGCGCGCGGGCGGACCTGCTGCTGCTGGACGCGCCCTCGCACGTCCACCTGGCGTACCGCCCGGGCGTGCCGCTGACGGCGGCGGTCTGGCGCGCGGGCGTCCGCGAGGTCTAGGACCTTTGGACGGCCCCCGCGCCCCCGGGGTGGCGGGCGCGGGGGCTTCGCCGTCCCGGTTCGGGGGTGTCCGGTGTGTTCGCCCGGACCGTTAAGTCAGATGACCGATGTGGCGGGCCCAGCCGCGCTGACAACCTCTGCGTCGGGCGGTTCCGCGCCCGCCGGGGAACACGCCCCGTGCGGGTCCGTCGTCGGATCCGCGGCACATCACGTCATCACTCCGGAGCCCACAGGTCGGACCCGGGCTCACGGACCGGAAGGGCAGCAGGCATGACCGCACTACCGCACACCCCACCGCACCGTCGCAAAGCCTCCGGGCTCGTCGCCGCTGTGACCGTCCTCCTCGCCACGCTGGCCGCCGTCTTCGCGGGCACGGCCCCGGCCGGTGCGGTAACGCCCTGGCAGGAGACGAACCACAACGGCAGCACCCCTGACTCCCCGGCGATGGCGTTCTACGCGGGGAGCAACGTCGAGGTCATCCGCGGCCAGGACAACAACCTCTGGTTCAACGTCGACAACGGCGACTTCAACCACATCGGAGGCGTCACCTACGCCGCCCCGTCGATCACCGTGTTCAACGGCGAGCTCTGGATCTGGCACACCGGCCAGAACGGCGACGTCTGGGGCCAGAACCTTGCCAACCCCGGTGAGTCCAACCACCGGCGCTGGTACTGGAACCGGCCCATCCAGTTCAGCACCCAGAACATCGGCGGCTCCGGTTCGGCCGGCCGCCCGACCCTGAGCCCGGCCGTCGCGGCCTCCCCGGACGTGCTGCACTTCATCGTGGTCGGCGCCAACGAGCGCATTTACCACGCCACCATGGGGAGTCGTCGGAACTTCAGCGCCTGGACCGAACTGCCGGGCGGGGCCCGTACGGAGTCCGGGGTCGGCGCCTCGACCTCGCCCGACGACCGGCTGACCGTCGTCCACCGCGGCACCGACAACCGGATCTACCGCCAGGGCCTGTACGTCCGGTACTGGCAGTGGGACAACAACTGGCAGCAGGTCAGGAACACCTACACCAACGCCGCCCCGTCGGTCGCCTACAACTTCCACGACGGCCGGATGGTCCTGGCCTGGCGCCAGGCCAGCTCCGGCCAGATCCTGGCCTCCGAGATCCCGACGAACTCCTCCGACTCGACGATCCCCCAGGGCGTGCCCAACGGCAACAACGTCGCCAGCCCGTCGGCCCCGCGCGTCGACTCCGAGCCGGACGGTGTCGGCGTGACCATCCGGGGCGGCAACTTCTACGACGTCCGGGGCAACTACTACCGGAACAACATCGTCTACAACATCCACAACTACTACCCCAACTGAGGCTTCCCCCCGAAGCCGTCCTGCTGCCCCCTCGGGTCCCCCGGCCCGAGGGGGTGTCGCTCATTCCGCGCTCAACGACTTTCGCAGGAAAGCCAGTTCGTGCAGCAGCAGGTTCTCCGCCACCGCCTCGTCGGTCGGTTGGTGCCCGGTGCCGCGCAAGGGCAGGACCTCGTGCGGGCGGCCGGCGGCGAGCAGGGCGGCAGAGAGCCGCAGGGTATGGACGGGGAAGACGTTGTCATCCGCCAGGCCCTGAATCAGCAGAAGGGGGCGGCTCAGCTTCGGTGCCTCGTTGACGAGGTCGCAGGAGTCGTAGTGCTCGGGGTGCTCGTCGGGGTGGCCGAGGAAGCGTTCCTGCCAGTGGGTGTCGTACAGCCGGTGGTCGGTCGGGGCAGCTCCGGCGGAGGCGGCGTGGAAGACGTCCGGGCGCCGCAGTACGGCGAGGGCGGCGAGGAAGCCGCCGTAGGACCAGCCACGGATGGCGACCCGGTGCAGATCGAGCAGGCCCGGCCGCAGCCGGGCGGCCTCGTGAAGGCCCTCGATCTGGTCCTCCAGCGCGGGGCCGGCCTTGTCGCCCCAGATCGCCTTGTCCCAGCGCGGCCCGCGTCCCGGGGTGCCGCGGCCGTCCACCACCAGCACCGCGAAGCCCTGGTCGGCGAACCACTGGGAGACCTGCTCGTACCAGGCGCCGCCGGTGGTGACCTTCTGCATGGCCGGCCCGGCGTACGGGTCGAGCAGCACGGGCAGCGGCCCGTCGCCCGGCTGGTGGCCGGTGGGCAGGAAGAGGTGGGCGCGCAGTTCGCGCGGGCCGAGGCGGAGCAGTTCGGGGCGGGCGCTGACGACGGGCTGCTCGGCGTACGAGGTGAGCGGGTGGGCCGGACCACCGGGCCGGAGAACGGTTGCGCCGGTGCCCGTGGTGAGGACCAGCGTGCCGCCCCGACCGGTGCCGCCGTGGACGCCCGGCCCGCTGCTCAACTGCCTTATGCCGGAGCCGGGTTCGTAGGCCCACAGCTGGGTCTCGGTCGGCTCCTCGGAGGCGGTGAACAGCACCCGCTCGCCCTCCGTCCCGACCACGGCCCGCAGGTGCAGTCCACCCGGTGTGACCGGTTCGCCGTCGACGGTCAGGTGCCGGGTGTCGCCCTCGTCGGCGGTGTCGACCAGCGCCCCGCCCGCCGTCCGCACCGGCAGGCCGGGGAGCAGCTCCACCCAGTGCGGGTCGGCCCGTTCGGCGAGCACCCCGGTGCTGCCGTCCGCCCCGATCGCCAACGTCCGTACGGTGCGCTGGTCGCGGCTCTGCACGGCGGCGTACGGCCCGTGGTCGTCCCAGCCGGCGGCGGTCAGGTACTCGAAGGCGGCGCGGTCCCAGCGGACCTCCGTGCGGGTGCGGCGGCCGTCGAGGCCCACCAGCCAGAGGGTGACCTCGGCGTTGGCGGTGCCGGCCAGTGGGTAGCGGACGGCGTGCGGGGAGCGCCCGGGGTCGGTGGGGTCGGCGAGGAACCACCGGGCGACGGCACGTTCGTCGACCCGGGCGACCAGCAGCGCGGTGCCGTCGGGGGACCACCAGTACCCGCGGTCGCGGTCCATCTCCCCGGCGGCGACGTACTCGGCGAGGCCGTACGTGACGTCCTCGGCCTCGGGTTCCGCCACTGCGCGGTCGTCCGTGCCGTCCGCGCAGACCACCCGCAGGGCGCCGCCGCTGACGTAGGCGATCCGGCGGCCGGTCGGGTCGAGCCGTAGCTCCCGCGGCTCGCGGGCGGTGGCGATCGGGCGGGCCGAACCCGTGGTGGTGTCGGCCAGCCACAGCGTGCCGTCCAGCGCGAAGGCGGCGTACCGGCCGGTGGCGTCGGTGCTGTACGAGGCGATGCCGCTGGTGCTGCCGAGCGCGGTCGGGTCGATGACCAGCCGCTCCTCGCCGGTCGCGGTGTCCAGGGCCCAGAGGCAGGTGACCGGGTCGGTGCCGGTCCAGCTGCGCAGGAACAGCACCGTCGAGCCGTCGGCGGAGGGCTCCGGTCGGGCCGGGACGCCCAGGGTGAAGCGCCGGGTGCGGGCCAGCTGGCGGGGCAGCGAGTCGGCCGCCGCGCCGGGGAGAGTCGTCATGCCGGGACCATAGGCACACCCGGCCCGGCACCGTCGAGGCAATTACCGACCCCGTCGGGGCCATGGAAACGACCGGGGCCGCCGCGGATCTCAGGAATCCACGGCGGCCCCGGGGCCTCAGGGGCCCGGCGTCATCGGAGCGGCGTCAGTGCACGCCGCCCATGAGCGACTGGACGCGCTTGCGGTAGCTGTAGACCGCGAAGCCCGCGAGGCAGGCGAGGGCGGCCTGCATCCCGATGATGCCGGTGCCGTCGAGGTTGACGCCGGCCAGCGACAGGAGGCTGGTGGTGCAGTCACCGGCGGTGACGGCGAGGAACCAGACGCCCATCATCTGGGAGGCGTACTTCTGCGGCGCCATCTTGGTGGTGACCGAGAGGCCGACCGGGGAGAGGCAGAGCTCGCCGATGGTCTGGATCATGTAGATCGAGACCAGCCACATCGGGGAGACCTTGGTGCCGTCGCCGGCCATGTTCATCGGGACGATGAAGATGAAGAACGAGGCGCCGATCAGGACCAGGCCCATCGCGAACTTCGTGATGGTGTTGGGCTCCTTGTTGCGGCGCGACAGCCACAGCCACAGCCAGGCGAAGACCGGCGCGAGCGCCATCACGAACAGCGGGTTCAGCGACTGGTACCAGGTGGACGAGAAGCCGAAGCCGAGGACCTTGTCCGCGGTGTTCTTGTCCGCGAACAGGGACAGGGTGGACCCGCCCTGGTCGTAGATCATCCAGAACGCGGCGGCCGCGACGAAGAACCAGATGTAGGCGGTCATCTTGGACTGCTCGCCGGCGTCCAGCTGCTTGTCGCGCTTGATCCGGACCAGCACGACGACCGGGATGGCCAGACCGGCGATGGTCAGCGGGACCAGGGCCCAGTTCAGGGTGTAGACGCCCAGGGCGACGACGGCGGCGTAGAAGACGACGCCCGCGAGGATCACGGCGCCGGCCTTCATCAGCAGGCTCTTGCGCTCCGCGGCCTGCAGCGGGTTGGGGACCACGCTGCTCTTCGGGCTCAGGTGGCGGGTGCCCATGAGGAACTGGGTGAGGCCGAGGCCCATGCCGACCGCGGCCAGCGCGAAGCCCAGGTGCCAGTTGTACTCCTTGCCGACCGTTCCGATGATGAACGGGGCGGCGAAGGCGCCGAGGTTGATGCTCATGTAGAAGACGGTGAAACCACCGTCGCGGCGCGGGTCCTCGGGGCCGTTGTACAGGTGGCCGACCATCGTGGAGATGTTGGCCTTGAGCAGCCCGGAGCCGACCGCGACCAGGAGCAGGCCGACGAAGAACGCCGCCTGACCCGGAACGGCCAGCGCGAGGTGGCCCGCCATGATCACGAAACCGGCGACGGTGACGGTCTTGCGGGCGCCCCACACCCGGTCGCCGAACCAGCCGCCCGGGTACGCCATGAGGTAGACCATGGACACGTAGACGGAGTAGATGGCCGTGGCCATCGTCGCCTTCATCGCGAGGCCGCCGCCCTGGCTGCCGGCTGCCGCGTCGGCACCGCCGGAGACCAGGTAGTAGATCAGCAGGGCGCGCATGCCGTAGTAGGAGAAGCGCTCCCACATCTCGGTCATGAACAGCGTGGCGAGGCCTCGGGGGTGCCCGAGGAAGGTCTTGCCGCTGGGGGAGGCCGACGCGAGGTCGGCGGCCCGGGTGGTAGACGCCATGTGTAGTCGTTCCTTGCCTGACAGCGTCCGCCTAGGGGGGTGGCGGCGGACGTGGACTTGAACCACTCTACGTGGCGATATTTGGCGTTATCAGATGACAAACATCGCGAATCACTCTGCTTAATAACAAAGTTGGCAACAGATCTGCCCGATTGATCCATGGTAGACGGGCGTGTCTTCCTTCGGTTCAAAGATCCAAGTGAGGATTCTTCGCCGAACGGCCGGTCGGCGACGCCTTGTTGGCTTCCGAAGGGCCCTTCTATAACGATCACACTCTGTGAACTACCTCACAGGGGGTACGGGCATACGCGGGACGACTACCATCACCACATGACCTGTGTGCTGCTCGCCGAGGACGATCCGGCGATCTCCGAACCTCTCGCCCGGGCCCTGCGACGCGAGGGCTATGAGGTGCTCGTCCGCGAGGACGGGCCGACCGCACTCGCCGCCGGCCTCACCGAGGAGGTCGACCTCGTCGTCCTCGACCTCGGCCTGCCCGAGATGGACGGCCTCGAGGTCTGCCGCCGCCTGCGTGCCGACGGCAAGAGCTGCCCCGTCCTGGTGCTCACCGCCCGCGCCGACGAGGTGGACACCGTGGTCGGCCTGGACGCCGGCGCCGACGACTACGTGACCAAGCCCTTCCGCCTGGCCGAGCTGCTCGCCCGCGTCCGGGCCCTGCTCCGGCGCGGCAACGTCGACCAGCTCACCACCGGTGCGCACGGGGTCAAGATCGACATCGAGTCCCACCGCGCCTGGCTCGGCGAGGAGGAGCTGACCCTCTCCGCCAAGGAGTTCGAGCTGCTGCGCGTCCTGGTCCGCGACGCCGGCCGGGTGGTCACCCGCGAGGAGATCATGCGGCAGGTCTGGGACACCACCTGGTGGACCTCGACCAAGACCCTGGACATGCACATCTCCTGGCTCCGCAAGAAGCTCGGCGACGACGCGGCCAACCCGCGCTACATCGCCACCGTGCGCGGGGTCGGCTTCCGGTTCGAGAAGAATTAGCCGCGTACGGAGATCGTGGCCGGGCGGCGGCCGATGCGGTGGAACACCTCGGGGAGCAGCAGCGTGAAACGCAGGATGATCAACTCGCTGCTGGTCGTCGTCCTGGTGGTCGTCGTGGTGTTCTGCGTGCCGCTCGCCCTGGTCGAGAAGCGCAGCATCGTCGACGCGGCCCAGGACCGGGTGGACGCGACCGCCGTCCGGGTGCTCGCCCTGGTCGAGAGCCGGCTCGCCGCCGGTGAGTCGGTCAAGGAGGGGCGGGTCTTCGAGAGCCAGGTCACCGAGGGCAGCTACGTCGAGGTGCAGATCCCCGGCCAGCAGGTGCTCTCGGCCGGCCGCCCGCCCGCCGGGAACCACCTGCTGCGCGCCGCCGAACACGGCACCAGCGGCGAGATCGTCACCGTCGAGCAGTCCCGCGAGGACGTCGACCACGAGATCGCCAACAACCTGCTGCTGCTCGGCGTGGTCGCCCTGCTGGCCGTCCAGGCCGCCGTCGCGCTCGCCGTCTGGCAGGCCAAACGACTCGCCCGGCCGCTCACCGACCTCGCCGAGACCGCCGAACGGCTCGGCTCCGGCGACCCGCGCCCGCGCAACCGCCGGTACGGGGTGCCCGAGCTCGACCGGATCGCCGAGGTGCTGGACACCAGCGCCGAACGGATCGCCCGGATGCTCACCGCCGAACGCCGGCTCGCCGCCGACGCCTCGCACCAGCTGCGCACCCCGCTCACCGCGCTGTCGATGCGGCTGGAGGAGATCACCGCCCTCGCCGAGGAGCCGGAGACCGTCAAGGAGGAGGCGACCATCGCCCTCCAGCAGGTCGAGCGGCTCACCGACGTGGTCCAGCGGCTGCTCACCACCCAGCGCGACCCGCGCAGCCCCACCGCCGTCGCCTTCGACCTGGACGAGGTGATCAAGCAGCAGGTGGAGGAGTGGGGCCCGACACTGCGCGAGCAGGGCCGGGTGCTGTCCCTGGAGGGCCTGCACGGGGTCACCGCGGTCGGCACCCCGGGGACGGTCGCCCAGGTGCTCGCCACCCTGATCGAGAACTCACTGATGCACGGCGCCGGGACGATCACCCTGCGGGTGCGGCCCTCCGGCACCTCGGTGGTGGTCGAGGTGCAGGACCAGGGCGCCGGAGTGCCGGCCGACCTCGGCAACCGGGTGTTCGAGCGGGCCGTCAGCGGCCGCAACTCCACCGGCATCGGCCTGGCCGTCGCCCGCGACCTCGCGGAGGCGGACGGCGGGCGGCTGGAGCTGCTCTCCTTGAAGCCCCCGGTGTTCGCGCTGTTCCTCGGGCGCAGCCACGAGGACTGAGCGGGGCGGCAGGGCCGCGAGGACCGGGCGGGGGAGGGGTACGAGGGCCGGGCGGGGTCAGCGGGCCCCGTCGAGCCGGACGTCGCGGACCACGTCGAGGTCGGTGAAGGTGGGCGGCGCGTCGCAGAGCGCCACCATCTCGCGGAAGATCCGGTCCGTCTCGGGGAGCTTCGAGTTGCGCATCGCCTCCTCGTAGGAGGGGAACTCCACGATCTCCATCACGTGGCGGGCATCCGAGCGGTCGGTGCCGACGACCGCGTGCGAGGCGGTCCGTCGGCCCTTGGTGGCCTCGACCCAGGTGTCCATGAGCCGGTTGAGGTCGTCGAGCCGGTCGGTCTTGCAGTCGATGATCTGGACGAACGCCATGGCGAGCCTCCTGGGACCCCCTCGGCCTTTCGATCGTCCGCGGGCCGTGCTCGCCCTCGGTCACCACTGTCCTCTTGCGGGGGCGGGCCCGGCAAGGGGGGAGGGGAGGGGAAGGGAGGGGGGTCGCCGGGGCGGCTACTCGGCCTTGGCGTAGCGGATCTGCTCGGCGGCCAGCATCAGTTCGGCCTGGGCGGCCAGTTCCCGGCCGTCGGCGGCCTCCGCGCTCTGCGCGGCGTGGGCGGCGTGGGCGGCGTCCGCGCCCGGTGCGTGCGGTACGGGGGTCGGCTCGGGCAGTGCCTTGAAGACCCAGGTGCGGTACGAGACGAATCGGAACACGGTGGCGATGGCGAGGCCGACGACCTTGGCGCCCATCTTCTCGAAGTTCGAGTCCAGGCCCAGCACGTACTGGGAGAAGCCGAGCACCCCGGTCTCGATCAGCATGCCGAAGCCGCTGAACACCAGGAAGAGGGTGATCTCCCGCTTGCGGGAGTCGGCGTCGCGGTCCCGGTACAGCCAGTAGCGGTAGCCGAGGTAGTTGGTGGCGATCGCGATCACCGTCGCGGCGATGTTGGACCGCAGCGAGGCGATGCCCAGGCCGATGTTGCAGACCCAGAAGACGGCGAAGTTGACCACGACCCCGCTCAGGCCGACGATGCCGAACTTCACGACCTCGCCCCTGATCCCACGCACCTTCTGCATGAGTGAGGGGTTCGAAGCTGTGGTCGTCGCCATACCGGGTGGCCTCCATGTACCTGCGGGGAAAAGGGTGTCCCACTGGGCCGGGGACACCCCTTGAGCCCTGCGTGCACGCACATGATCCGACCGCGCGGACGAGGACCTAGCCGTCCAGGCTACCCGCTTCCACCGAACGGCTCAGCCGTCCGGGGGAGGGGTTGACATCTACGCGCGTCCACTACTCACACCCCCACCGCGGCTCCATGGCCCCCCACCGGCCCGGATATCCTGGCGAGGTGACTTCCCCGGGCAATGTGAATTTTCCAGTGGTGGGCATGATCGGTGGCGGGCAGCTGGCCCGCATGGCACACCAGGCGGGCATCCCGCTCGGGGTCAGGTTCAAGCTCCTCGCCGACACCCCCCAGGACTCCGCCGCACAGGTGGTCTCCGACGTCGTCCTCGGTGACTACCGAGACCTCGACACCCTGCGCCGCTTCGCGGCCGGGTGCGACGTGATCACCTTCGACCACGAGCACGTCCCCACCGAGCACCTGCGGGCCCTGGAGGCCGACGGCATCGCCGTCCGCCCCGGCCCGGAGGCGCTGGTCAACGCCCAGGACAAGGGCGTGATGCGGGCCAAGCTCGACTCCATCGGGGTGCCCTGCCCCCGGCACCGGATCGTCGCCGACCCGGCCGACGTCACCGCCTTCGCGAACGAGGGCACCGGGTACCCCGTCGTGCTCAAGACCGTCCGCGGCGGCTACGACGGCAAGGGCGTCTGGGTCGTCGACGACGAGCAGGAGGCCCAGGCGCCGTTCCTGGCCGGCGTCCCCGTGCTGGCCGAGGAGAAGGTCGACTTCGTCCGCGAGCTGGCCGCCAACGTGGTCCGCTCGCCCAGCGGCCAGGCCGTCGCCTACCCGGTCGTCGAGAGCGTCCAGGAGAACGGCGTCTGCGCCGAGGTCACCGCCCCCGCACCGGACCTCGACCCCGCCCTGTCCGACGAGGCCCAGCAGCTCGCCCTGCGGATCGCCGGCGACCTCGGCATCGTCGGCCACCTCGCCGTCGAGCTGTTCCAGACCCGGGACGGCCGGATCCTGGTCAACGAGCTGGCCATGCGCCCGCACAACTCCGGGCACTGGACCCAGGACGGCGCGGTCACCTCGCAGTTCGAGAACCACCTGCGGGCCGTCCTCGACCTCCCGCTCGGCGACCCCCGGCCGCGCGCCAAGTGGACCGTCATGGTCAACGTCCTCGGCGGCGAGTACCCGGACATGTACCACGCCTTCCTGCACTGCATGGCCCGCGACCCCGGGCTGCGGATCCACATGTACGGGAAGGACGTGAAGCCCGGCCGCAAGGTCGGCCACGTCAACGTCTTCGGGGACGACCTCGACGACGTCCGCGAGCGCGCCCGCCACGCGGCCGCCTACCTGCGAGGAACGATCACCGAATGACCTCCACCGCTACGAGCCCCGTCGTCGGCATCGTGATGGGCTCGGACTCCGACTGGCCGGTCATGGAGGCCGCCGCCCAGGCCCTGGACGAGTTCGAGATCCCGTACGAGGTGGACGTCGTCTCCGCCCACCGGATGCCCCGCGAGATGGTCGCGTACGGCGAGCGGGCCCACGGGCGCGGCCTCAAGGCGATCATCGCCGGCGCCGGCGGCGCGGCCCACCTGCCGGGCATGCTGGCCTCCGTCACCCCGCTGCCGGTCATCGGCGTGCCGGTGCCGCTGCGCTACCTGGACGGCATGGACAGCCTGCTGTCGATCGTCCAGATGCCGGCCGGTGTGCCGGTGGCGACCGTCTCGGTGGCCGGTGCGCGCAACGCGGGCCTGCTCGCGGTGCGGATGCTCGCCGCCTTCGACCCGGAACTCACCGAGAAGATGACCGAGTTCCAGGCCGAGCTGAACAACCAGGCCACCGAGAAGGGCAAGAAGCTCCGCGCCAAGGTGGCCGGCTCCGCGTCCTTCGGTTTCGGCAAGTAGGCCGCCCGGCGGGGCAAGTAGGCCGCCCGGCGGGGTGGGGTAGAACAGCCCGTATGACTTCCGACTCCCTCACCCCGCTGGACCGCGCCCGCGCCCTGCTGCGCACCGCCCCCGTGGTGGACGGCCACAACGACCTCCCCTGGGCGATGCGCGAGCAGGCCGGCTACGACCTCGGCGCGCTCGACCTCGCCGCCGACCAGAGCGACCGCCTGCACACCGACCTCGCCCGCCTCGCCGAGGGCGGGGTCGGCGCGCAGTTCTGGTCCGTCTACGTGCCCTCCTCGCTGGCCGGCGACCACGCCGTCAGCGCCACCCTGGAGCAGGTCGACTTCGTCCACGCCCTGGTCGAGCGCTACCCGGACCGGCTGCGCCTGGCCCGCACCGCCGCCGACATGGAGGCCGCCCGCGCCGAGGGCCGGATCGCCTCGCTGATGGGCGCCGAGGGCGGCCACTCGATCGACTGCTCGCTCGCCACCCTGCGCGCCCTGTACGAGCTCGGTGTGCGGTACCTGACGCTCACCCACAACGACAACGTGCCGTGGGCCGACTCCGCGACCGACAAGCCGGTGGCCGGCGGGCTGACGAAGTTCGGCGAGGAGGTCGTCCGGGAGATGAACCGGCTCGGCATGCTGGTCGACCTCTCGCACGTCTCCGCCGACACCATGCGGGACGCCCTGCGGGTCACCGAGGCGCCGGTGGTCTTCTCGCACTCCTCCGCGCGCGCGGTCTGCGCGCACCCCCGCAACATCCCGGACGACGTGCTCGCCCAGCTGCCCGCCAACGGCGGCGTCGCGATGGCCACCTTCGTCCCCAAGTTCATCCTGCCCGCCGCCATCGAGTGGACCCTGGCCGCCGACGAGAACATGCGCGCCCACGGTTTCCACCCGCTGGACACCACCCCGCCCGCGATGGAGCGCCAGCGCGCCTTCGAGGCCGCCAACCCGCGCCCGATCGCCACCCCGTCCACCGTCGCCGATCACCTCGACCACATGCGCGAGGTCGCGGGCATCGACCACATCGGCATCGGCGGCGACTTCGACGGCACCGCCTTCCTGCCGGACGGCCTCGACTCGGTGGCCGGCTACCCCAACCTGGTCTCCGAACTCCTCGGCCGCCACTGGTCGGAGGCCGACCTCGCCAAGCTCACCTGGCACAACGCCGTCCGCGTCCTGCGCGACGCCGAGTCCGTCGCCGCCACACTGCGGGCCGCCCGCCGGCCCTCCATCGCCACCATCGCCCAGCTCGACGGCTGACCCGGACGGGCGCTAGCTCAGCCGCGGGATCTCGATGGCCGGGCACCTGTCCATCACCATCGAGACCCCGGCGGCCCGGGTCCGGTCGTACGCGGCCTCGTCGACGACCCCGAGCTGGAACCAGACCGCCTTCGCCCCGACCGCCACCGCCTGGTCCGCGACCTCCCCGGCCAGCGCGCTGTTCACGAACACGTCCACCACGTCGACCGGGAACGGGATCTCGGCGAGCGAGGCGTAGCCGGGCTCGCCGAGTACGGTCTCGGCCTTGGGATGCACCGGCACGATCCGCTTGCCGTGGCGCTGGAGCACCTGCGCCACGCCGTAGGCGGCCCGGGCGGTGTTGTTGGACAGCCCGACCACCGCCCAGGTGTCGCCGCTGCCGGTGAGGATCTCGCGGACGGTCGCCCCGTCGCCGTAGTTCGTCATGCCGGTGCCAACGACGGCCGCGGCCGGGGGATTCCGGCGCGGCCCGGGTGTCAGCTGGGGCGGCCCAGGGCGCGGTAGGTCCAGCCGGCGGCGCGCCAGGCGTCCGCGTCGAGGACGTTGCGGCCGTCGAGCAGTCGGCGCTCGGCCACCACGGCGCCGAGCTCGGCCGGGTCGAGCTCGCGGAACTCGGCCCACTCGGTGAGGTGGAGGACGACGTGGGCGCCCTCGGCGGCCTCCAGGGCGGAGTCGGCGTAGGCCAGGGAGGGGAACATCTTGCGGGCGTTCTCCACGGCCTTCGGGTCGTAGACGGTGACCTGGGCGCCCTGGAGCTGGATCTGGGCGGCCACGTTGAGCGCGGGGGAGTCCCGGATGTCGTCCGAGTTGGGCTTGAAGGCGGCGCCGAGGACGGCGACCCGGCGGCCCAGGAAGCCGCCGCCGCACTGCTCGCGGGCCAGTTCGACCATCCGCGAGCGGCGCCGCATGTTGATCGAGTCGACCTCGCGCAGGAAGGTCAGCGCCTGGTCGGCGCCGAGTTCGCCGGCCCGGGCCATGAAGGCGCGGATGTCCTTGGGCAGGCAACCGCCGCCGAAGCCGAGGCCGGAGTTGAGGAACTTGCGGCCGATCCGCTCGTCGTGCCCGAGCGCGGTGGAGAGCAGTGTGACGTCCGCGCCGGCCGCCTCGCAGACCTCGGCCATCGCGTTGATGAAGGAGATCTTGGTGGCCAGGAAGGAGTTGGCGGCGGCCTTCACCAGCTCGGCGGTCGCGTAGTCGGTGACCAGGAACGGCACCCCGGCCGCGATCGGCTCCGCGTACACCTCGCGCAGCAGCCGCTCGGCCCGCTCGCTCTGGGCGCCGACGACGATCCGGTCCGGCCGCAGGGTGTCCTGGACGGCGAAGCCCTCGCGCAGGAACTCGGGGTTCCAGGCGAGTTCGGCGCCCTCGCCGACCGGCGCCAGCGCGGCCAGCCGCTCGGCCAGCCGGGCCGCCGAGCCGACCGGGACGGTGGACTTGCCGACCACCAGGGCCGGGCGGGTCAGGTGCGGCGCGAGCTCGTCGATCGCGGTGTCCACGTACGACATGTCGGCGGCGAACTCGCCCTTGCGCTGCGGGGTGTTGACGCAGACGAAGTGGACGTCCGCGAACTCCGCGGCCTCCTTGGCGGAGGTGGTGAAGCGCAGCCGTCCGGTCGAGCCCTCGTGCCCGGCCACGTGCTTGAGCAGCAGCTCGGACAGGCCCGGCTCGTACATCGGGACCCGGCCCGCGGTGAGCGTCGCGATCTTCTCGGGATCGATGTCCAGACCCAGCACCTCGAAGCCGAACTCGGCCATCGCGGCGGCATGCGTGGCGCCGAGGTAGCCGGTGCCGATCACGGAGATGCGGAGGGTCACGGGGTTCCCCTTGAGTTGCGGGTTCGGCCAGTAGCGGGTGCCCCTGATGCTATCCGTCCCGCCCGGGTCGGTACCGATCGCCCGCTCGCCGAGGGCGCTAGGCAGCCGCAGGTCGGAGCCCTAGGATCTCTACTGAACGGTAGTTAACCGCGATTCGACTCGGATCCGACGCCGATCGGACAACGGTCTGCGTCGGCCACTGGACGACGAGGCAGGCATCATGGCGGGCAGCGCAGGAGCGGCTGACTTCGATCTCTTCCGTATCTCCGAGGAGCACGAGATGCTCCGTGAGGCGGTGCGTTCGCTGGCCGAGGCGAAGATCGCTCCGTTCGCGGCGGAGGTGGACGAGCAGGGGCGGTTCCCGCAGGAGGCCTTGGACGCGTTGACGGGCAACGATCTGCACGCGGTGCACGTGCCGGAGGAGTTCGGTGGTGCGGGGGCGGACGCGCTGGCGACGGTGATCGTGAT